>JBBAUU010000051.1:0-9815 GCA_040398065.1 Opitutales bacterium
GTCGTGGCAAAAAATAACACACAGAAAATGGATCGGAACTTGGGTGACATCCTAGTACTCAATTAAACCCCTAAAGGTTGGGTAAGTTGAAGTTAACTCAATCTTAAAGCCCGGGCACATTCTACGGTAAAGTGGTGATATTCCAAAGAATCTCGCATCTCGGCGCGTCGAGGGCGCGGCAATGGATTGCGTAATTCCTTAATGATTTTCGCCGGGTGTCCGCCCAAAATAAACACGCGGTCCGACAAATAAGCCGCCTCATGCACGCTGTGCGTCACATGCAATGCGGTGAAATGAAGCGTCTGATGTAAATTTACGAGAGTATCGTTTAGTTGGTTGCGCGTCATTTCATCCAAGGCCCCACTCGGTTCATCCAATAACAGCAATGCGGGAGATAGGGCGAGGGCACGGGCGAGGGAAACACGCATACGCATACCGCCTGAGAGTTGATCAGGGTAAGATTTTTCTTTGCCCTCTAATCCGACCATCGTCAAAAGATGCTGACTCTTTTCCGCATTCTTTTCCGAAATTTCACCGCGCAGTATCATCGGCAATTCCACATTTTCTTGGGCGTTGAGCCAGGGCAACAACGTGTGTTCTTGAAAAACAAAACCCTGCTCATTCGCTGCGCAGTGATAGTGTCCGGCGGATAAAGGTTGGAGTTGGGCTGCGACTCGGAGGAGGGTCGACTTACCACAACCCGACGGGCCTAAGATCGAAATGAATTCGCCCGCCTGCACGGACAACGAAAGTGATTCTAAAATTTTTTGGTCTCCGAAAGAAACCTCAGCCCCCACCCATTCAAGATAAGGCGTCATCGGAAAATTTAGAAGCGCGCGCCCACGCGGGCAGCTAAGCCGACACGGCTGCTGGTTTGAAACACGGCCTGCGTTTCACCATCGTGACTATAAGTGTAGCGACTGAATGGCGTCCACTCCACCGCACCACGTACAAACCAAGTGCCGGAGCTTTCTAAAAACTGCGTAATACCCACGCGCGCAACCGCTTCACCGATGGCGACGGCGCGACTGCCGTATGCCGCATCAACTAATTGGAAACTGAGAGTTTCGTACGCGAAAGTGAAATCCAGAGTGGTCGATTTATTTTCCGTTAAAAAGCTCCGGACGATTATACCATTTTGTAAACCATTCACGCGCAGTTCGACTTCGGCATAACGGCAGGGCGACCAAATTAATTTGATATAAGGAATGAGCAGAAGGCTGTTTTCAAAACGATCTTCGAGTAATAAACCGATCGATATATCCGTTTCGGCTTCAGGTCTCCAGCGAGCGGCTCCACCGAGGCCCCAGCGAAATCCATCGGAAAGACTGAGTGAATCTTCTTTGGCTGATTCCAGAGCGTAAATTAATTGCACCGCATATTTTTCATTCCAGTTCCACTGCTTGAAACCCGTGATCATTAAATCGGAAGTCTTGCCGAACTGACGATCGGAGGAAGCGAGAGCGCCGGAGAAATCATTCGTATAATTATAATATTCTAAATCGATGACACTATCGTCGGTTTTATAAATCGCTTCGAGGCCCGTACGACTACGACCAGAGCTACCTGCGACGGTGGAATGCGAAACTTCTTGTTTCGACTGATTCTGCCAATCCAACATCACAATCCAGGGCTTAGCTGGGGTTACTTCACCCGCAATCAGGGGCGAAATTAATGCACAAATTATAGCAAGTTGTCTTATTTTAGTCAGCATTAGTATTAAACATCTCTTTATTTATCTTTAATTCATTCGAATGCAAGAGGGTTAGTAGATGTGCTCAAAATTTGGCACAATGTTTGCTTAATAAAAAGCATCATGCTTATTTTTGCGACTACCTCGACTGTAAACGCTGGAGACAACGCTTGGGTGCTCGTCAGCGCCGCGCTTGTTTTAGTGATGTGTATTCCTGGACTGTTCCTGTTTTACGGCGGACTCGTTCGCAGTAAAAATGTTTTGTCGATTGCCGCACAGTGTCTGGCGCTCACAGCAATGGGGATACTCATGTGGTGGGGCTTTGGTTACAGTTTGGTCTTTGGCACATCGCTCTCCGGATCGAGCCTTGGTCACATTTTCGGAGGTACTGAACATTTTGGGTTCGCTGGTATCGGTGCGGGTGCGAGCAACTACGATGGAAGAATTTCGTCGGGTACTTTCGCTATCTTTCAAGCCATGTTCGCGGCCATCACGCCTGCGTTAATCATCGGCGCAGTCGCTGAGCGGATGAAATTTTCTGCCGTCATGTTATTTTCAGCTCTCTGGACGCTCCTCGTTTATTATCCGATGGCCCACGCCGTGTGGGGACAGTCGGGAGATTTTTCTGGAATCGCTAACGCGCAATCCGCTTTCAAAGCAATCGACTTCGCGGGCGGTATCGTTGTGCACATGACTTCAGGTTGGTCGGCACTCATTCTCTGTATGATCGTTGGTCCGCGCGAAGGATTTGGAAAACGTGCGATGCCTCCGCACAGCATGGTCCTGTGTGTCCTTGGTACAGGGTTACTTTGGGCAGGCTGGTATGGGTTTAATGCAGGTTCAGCCCTCGCCGCCGATGGTATTGCCGTGCAGTCATTTTTAACCACTACACTCGGCGCTGCTGCCGCCACCCTATCGTGGGCGGCCGTGGAAATTTTTCATCGAGGCAAACCATCAGTCCTCGGATTATGTTCGGGCGCGATTGCTGGACTGGCCACAATCACGAACGCTGCGGGATTCGTCAGCACAGGTTCTGCAGTCATGATTGGTGTGATTGCGGGTGCACTTTCTTACGCGGCTTGTTCGTACCTAAAAAGCAAATTGAAATACGATGATGCTTTAGACACCTTCGGCGTGCACGGAGTCGGCGGAACCATCGGCGCAATCGCCACGGCTCTACTCGTTAGCCCACAAATAAATCCAGCGACTGCAGGAATTGTCTCCACCGTGCTTAAAGGTCAGTTAGTCGCGATGGGTGTCTGTATTCTTCTATCTATAGTCGCCACGGCTCTCATTGCTAAACTCGTACAAAAAACCATTGGCCTGAGACCAACCGAAGAGGAAGAAGCGCAGGGACTTGATATCGCAGACCACGGCGAAGAAGGCTATAATCACGTTTAATTATATTAAGGCGGACCAGCCTGGTGGACTATAAAACCACGATTTGCTCGAAAAGTGACAGGCTTTTTCGGGCTTAAAGTTTAATTTTAATCAAAATGAGCAGTTCGGCATCATCCGGGCTACTTGGCACAACCATTGCGATTAGGGACATGCCATGAAAACATTATTAAGAACCCTAACCATACTTGCTCTCGCAGCGATGCCCTACTGGGCAGCCGCCGCTGAAGAAGCTAAACCCGCAACGCCGCCACCCGCGCCGTCCTTAGAACAGCGTGTCGCTGGTCTCGAAGCCTACCTCGGCAACGGCGATCCTTCTGCACCTTTAAAAGATGCTAAGGGAACCGTCACTGTTGCTTTAACTCCTGCCGCGCAGACCGCCGGTCCTGGTCACAACGGATTCATGATGATCTGTGCCGCCTTGGTACTCTTCATGACTCTCCCTGGTCTCTTCCTTTTCTACGGCGGTTTAGTTCGTAGTAAAAACGTTCTCTCAGTCATTGCGCAATGCTTTGGATTAGCTGGACTCGTCGCCATTCTCTGGTGGGCAGTCGGTTATTCTCTTGTCTTCGGCAAGAGCTTTGCGGGAACTCCCTTAGGTACCATCTTCGGTGGAAGCGAATACTTCTTCTTAAATGGTGTCGGTCCTGGCCCTAATACGGACTACGCTTATTGGATCTCACAAAATGTTTTCTCGATGTATCAATTGATGTTCGCGATCATCACTCCTGCTCTGATCGTCGGTGCGATTGCTGAACGTATGAAGTTCTCCGCACTCATGCTCTTCATGACTGGTTGGATGTTCCTCGTCTACTTCCCAATGGCCCACGCTATCTGGGGTATCACTGGCGAAATGAACGGTGTTTGGAATGCTGCTGCATCGATCAAAGCTATCGACTTTGCTGGTGGAACTGTGGTTCACATGACCTCTGGTTGGTCCGCACTGCTCTTATGTATTATCCTCGGACCTCGCATTGGTTTCGGTAAGAAAGCCATGACTCCACACAGCATGGTTCTCTGTGCAATCGGTACCGGAATGCTCTGGGTAGGTTGGTACGGTTTCAACGCTGGTTCAGCGCTCGCTGCTGACGGTGTTGCTGCTCAAGCCTTCATGACCACCACGCTCGCCGCCGCAGTTGCTGCGTTCACCTGGGCTGCTCTTGAATGGATTCTCCGCGGTCACGCTTCCGTACTCGGATTCTGCTGGGGTGCTGTCGCTGGTCTCGTTGTGATCACTCCAGCTGCTGGCTTCGTCACCGCTAACGGTGCGATGCTCATCGGTGTACTCGCCGGTATTATTCCCTTCCTCGCTGTAGTTTACCTCAAAGCTAAACTCGGTTACGATGACGCGCTCGACACGTTCGGCGTTCACGCTGTCGGTGGCACCTTAGGTGCTATCATGACTGGCATTCTCGCGACCGCTGATGTTAACGGTAACCTTAATCTCAACTTAAAAGATATCGTAGGTAACACTCTGCTCACTGAACAGTTCAAAGCCATCGGTGTAACCCTGGTACTCTCCATCGTTGCTACCGTAGTTCTCGCTTACGTTGTGAAGGCCCTCGTTGGTCTTCGCCCCACTGAAGAAGCAGAATCCCGTGGCTTGGACATCACCGATCACGGTGAAGAGGGTTACAATTATAACTCCTAATTTAATCTTAGGATTATAACCAACAGAGGCCGCTCAGCAATGAGCGGCCTTTTTATTTACCCACTCCCCCACTCCCCTCTCGCGCTGCTAAGAATCAGAAACCCCTGTATGTCATAAAGATATTGCAATTTTAGGATTGTTGACAGTAGACTGTCTTCAATTAACGCACACCATGTTAAAACCATCAGCCATTCTTAATGACGACGAGTTTATGGGCACAGCCGAAGAGCTGGCCGACTTCGTCTCCAATAAACTGGTCGAACTGGGCTTCGGCGCCCAGCACAACACGAGCGAACGTCTCGTCCGCTTCTACGTCTACCAAGGTATCATCAGCAAGGCCGACCGCGCCCTGGACGATCGTCGCAAGGCCAACTTCGGCCCCACGCAGGTCCGCCAACTTCTTTTAGCCCGACTGCTCTCCGAGCGCGGCTGGGATCTCGACAGGATTAAATCCCTGTTAATCGACAATAGTTCTGCCCATAAATTAAACAGCCTCATCGATAGTTTAGCCACGCCCACCGAGGCAGAAAAGCTCCTCTTCAAAACCAAAAGCAGTTCGTTCAATAAGTTTGGATCAATAAAAACAGCGAGTGAGGGATCAGCAAGGTCACCGCGCGCCATCCGCGATCTCAAACCAGAAGCGAATTACTACATGTCAGTGAGTGACAGTGATTACGACGGCCGCCGAAAAATCAGTTCATCGCGCGAAGCCCAAAAGATTCGCGATGTCTCGGAGTCCAGAAGCCCAGCCGAGGCCCTGAAAATTTTCGTGAAAAAGGAACTCATGCGCGATGATCTGAACGAAGAGTCCAGAGAGCTATTCATGCAGTTATTAGCCTTCAATCCAACCGTCCGGGGCGACGAACCGAAGCGCGAACGCTGGAGCCGCCTACGCCTCAACCATTGGTGTGAAATCCACCTAAACATCGACGGTAAGCCCTCATTAAAAGAATCTGAAATAAATCAGTTAGTTGAGAAATTCCGTAACTCTCTCATTTAAAGTGCTTTATAAAATACTGACAGTTACAAATTAGTGTTAATTATAAAATAGTTACTCTGAGGGTGTTGACATTTAAGGATTGTGTGTTATGTTTGGAGTCCTTTCCCAAACTCCATGCTACATCCTACCATAGAAATCCTGCCCTTTAAAAAGGGTTTTCTCCGTGCCGCTGCTGATGCGACTTATGCGCTTGTTCGCATTGTCGCTCCTGAAGCTCCTGCTACTACCGAATCCGTCGTCCGCACTCCGCTCGACATCGCCCTCGTAATTGATCGCTCCGGTTCCATGAGCGGCCAACCACTCGAGACTGCCAAAGAGTGCGCCGTACGCATCGTCAAGGGTCTGCGTCCCGACGATCGCATCTCTATCGTCACGTTCGATGATGGGATTGATATCGTACAAGCGCTCACCGCCGTGGGAGGTGCCAAAGATATCGAAGCACGCGTTCGTTCCATTCAATCTGGAGGCTCGACGAATTTGTTCGGAGGCTGGGAAGAGGGCGCGAAACAGTTAGCACCTTTTGTGAAGAAGGAACGTATTGCACGCGTCATTCTTCTGAGCGATGGACAAGCAAACCAGGGCCTGCTCAATGAAAGCGAAATTTTTACGCACGTCTCAAAATTAGCCGGTACGGGTATTACCACCTCGACGATTGGCCTCGGACACGGCTTTAATGAGT
The DNA here is from genome assembly GCA_040398065.1 of Opitutales bacterium. Lineage (GTDB taxonomy): Bacteria > Verrucomicrobiota > Verrucomicrobiia > Opitutales > UBA953 > UBA953. The sequence goes on from JBBAUU010000051.1 coordinate 6,422, forward strand.
CGCTTCTCGCAGGTATGGCGAAGAGTGGAGAAGGTGTCGCTAATTTCGGTCAAACACCGGAAGATCTGGATGAAGCCTTCGAACAACAATTCGCGATTCTCTCGAACACCTTCCTGCGCCAAGTCGAAATCAAGATTCAAGGCGGCAGCGATGTAAAAGCACGCCTGGTTGGTGAAATCTTAGAAGATACCATCAGCAGCACACGTAAGCTCGGCACCTTATCCTGGAACACAGCACTGGTCGCCGTGGTTGAAATTAAAATCGGACAGAATGCGAAACCCGATGAGTTGTTTGCCGTGAACTTCACCGCACAAACTAAAGAAGGCGAAGACGTAAAGTTTGGTCCTCAAGTCTTCGGCTTGCCTGAAGTGGACCTCACCACCTACACATCACTCGTATCCGATGTGAACGTTTTAGCAGGTGTCAGCGAAGCGATTGTTTCCGAGAAACTTGAGCAGGTCGAAGATCTCCTCCGTCGCTACAAACACAAAGAAGCTAAGGAACTGTTTGCCGAAATCGAAAACCGCACAGATCTCACCAGCTGGGCAAAACAAAAAATCGCATACCTCAAAGACTTGCTTGATGAAGATGCAGTCATGGCGATGAAGGAAATGCGCTATGGTCGAGCGAACATGGTACGTTCAGCACGTGGTAGAATCGTTACAAATATGAGTGAAGCAGTAAGTATGAAAATGATGGCCAGCGAATCAGCGATGATTCGTCGTAAGATTGCTTCAGGCCGTAGCGTTAAACGCCAGAATCCGACCACCCCTCCTCCTGCCACGCCCGACGCTAATAACGGACAAGCCTAAGCGGTTCTAAGTAGAATTCAGTATAAAGCCCGATGGATTTAAAATTCATCGGGCTTTTTGTTGCCCGAATTAAATCGACCCTCAATCTGTCGGAGAGCTCCCCTATGTCCCGTGCCCTTCGTATCAGTTTAATCGCCCTCGGAAGTATCGTTTTACTGCTCGGACTACTCGTACTTTATATTGATTCGGAATTAAAACCCGAACCTCTCGGCAAACGCGTAGCCGTCCTACTCTCAGAAGCAAAAATCAAAGGCGGCATCACTAAAGTCCAAGCAGCCCTCGACGGAACTTTCAGCGCTGAAGGCGTCGACCTCACCCTGCCCAACGGCACCCAAATCAAAGTAGCTTCACTCGATGGAAAAATAAATATTCTGTCCACGGTCTTCGGTACGCTGAGTTTAGATAAAATTGATGTTAAAAATATTGAGGTCGACCTCTCCCGCCCCGTCCCAATCGCCGGACCCAAAGTTCCTGAAAGTAACGCAGCCTCTAAACTGCCGAAATTTACTATTGGCGCGTATGCTATCACCGGTCGTGCCACCCTCGCGGATGATTATTTAATTCGCTTCAGCGTCCGCGGTGATTCGTTTGATTCAGCCGGACGCATTGATCTGCGCGCAGGTATCGCGTGGCCAGGATTTACTATCGGAACTAATAAAACATCCCCACGTGCCGAAATTACTTTAAAAGCCGACCTGCAAAGACCGCTCGGTGGAGACGGCACACGCATCGATCATTTACTGAAAGATTTTCGAAACATCGATTTACAGTGCATTGCGAAAGACGATAGCCCGCTCAACGCCGGAAGCATGACGCTCAATTTGATCGGAGCCCGTGATAAAGATAGTAAACTGATTCTCAACGGCACCCTGCGCGACAGCTACCAAAACGCAGCCACTCAGTTTAATCTCACGGAGATTGACGGTAAAATCAATGGCACCGCCCAGTTCAGCCTCGATCCGAAAAAATTAGGCGTCCTGAGCGACAGTCTACCCGCTTGTGCCATCACTGGAAAACTCGAAGCTGAACTGAATGCACTCAGCGGCCAGTGGTATCTAAAAACCGATAGCAATTTAGCCTGGTCCAATCTTTCTCGTTATTCGAAAACAATTAAAAGTAATACCAAATCAGAATGGAATATTAAAGCCGAAGCGAAAAAGAGCGAAGAAGGTCTGACCATCCAGAGCTTAGCCATCGTCGGTAATGGTATTAACTTAAGTTTAGTTCAGCCCTTGTCTTGGAAGCCGGGTCAGGAAATTAAAGATACAAAATTAAACTGCGTCGCCCGCCAAGCGCCTCTGATTTCACTCAATCCCATCTTGGCATCAATGAATTTAGCCGTGGTTGATGGACAGTGGTCGGGCGAAGCGGAAATAAGTTTAGTTAAAGGCGAACCGCAGATTAAAACGATTATCCCGCATCGCTTTGAAAATCTAACCATCGAACGCAGTGGAAAAGTTCTGGTTCAAGGCATCACCGTCGACCTTCCCATACGCGCCGAAGGCACCACGGTCTTTTTCGCACCGCTCAAAGTGAGTTGCCCAAGCGGCGTCATCGCCTCAGGCGAAGCCTCCTTAAACTATAGTCAGGACGGCAGTGGATCGGCGTATGGAAATCTGAATATTGGTATCGCAGAATTAGCAAGCCAACCAGGCTGGGAAGATTTACCGACCGATAAATTACAAGGGGTACGTGCGGTGACTCAGTTCCAAGTGAGTCTCGATGCGAAACAAACTATTACGGTTAAAAAACTGGAATCACAAATCATCCGCCAGAACTTGGAATTACTTCAGGTTAAGCTTCGTCAACCCTACACACTGAATGGACCCAAGCCCACGGGTGTGCTCTTAGAACTTACGGCAACCAAGTTGCCCCTCGAATCCTTAGGTGCTCTCGTCCCTGGCTTAAGTATTTCAGGCAGCCTCGATAAAGCCGAACTCGTGGCGGGTTTTAAAGCCGATGGTTTATTTATTCGGACAGAAGGATCGCCGGTTTCGTTCGTCGATACCACCGTGGGCTGGAAAAATAAAACTTGGGTGAAACGCTGCGATTTAGCGGCTTCACTTGATTTATTCTTCGGCGAGAAAAGTAGTACGATGAATTTCACTCGCGCTACTTTGAAAAATCGAACGAGGACTTTAGCGGACGGCGATTGTACGATTGGTCTCGGCCAAGGTAGCACGTCATTAAATCTCACCGGCAACCTGGGGGCCATCGCTGAACAACCCTTTGGTGAGGCCATCGCCAATATTGCCACTGGAAATTACCAAGTAAAAGCGAATGTCGTTAACGGTGGAGAAATATCCACATCCGTTAAGGTGACTGATTTGAGTTTTAAAGATCGCCCCGCCAAAATTAAGAATCTGGCGTTTGTTGGACAATGTACACCGAACTCCGATGGCTTAACCGCCGAAGGTGTGGTAAAAATGCAGGTGGATAAAATTTCTGAGGGTAAAATTTCCATCACTCAAAAAGTAAAAGGCGCCAACACCGACTGGAAAGTGAATGCTAGTTTCGAATCTATTCAGGGTGATGACGTGTTACAGCTCCTGTCGAAGAGCACTGAGGAAAACGTGAAGCCT
>JBBAUU010000052.1:0-9535 GCA_040398065.1 Opitutales bacterium
TAACCTTCTTTGAAAAACTTTATGGTAGTTCGAAGTCAGAGGCAGCACTAGCCGACGTACCTTCTCATTTACTTCGTCAACAACCCGTCGGACTTCCTTCCTTCAAATTAGAAGAACTAAAAGATTACTACACCCGACTCGGGGAATTAAATGTTTCACCGGATACCGGCTGCTTCCCTCTCGGATCCTGTACGATGAAGTACAACCCACACATCAATGATTGGGCGGCCAACTTACCGGGATTCACCCAACTCCATCCGCAAGCACCGCACGAAGACAGCCAGGGTAGTCTCGAATTATTATGGTAGATTCAAGAATGGTTCAAAGCAATTACAGGCCTACCTGGCATCACCACTCAACCTGTCGCTGGTGCCCAGGGCGAACTCGTTGGCATTAAACTTTTTCAAGCTTATCACCAAAAACGTGGAGAGAGTCATCGCGATATTTTACTCATACCATCGAGTGCACATGGTACGAATTTTGCGACAGCAACGACGGCTGGATTTATAAATAAGAAACGTGCGGACGGCGCTCCCTCGGGGATTGTTATTCTAAAATCGTCACCCGATGGTCGCGTGGATCAAAACGATTTTGATACGAAAATTCGTGAACTCGGTCCGCGTATTGCGGGCATGATGGTCACTAATCCGAATACTTCGGGTGTTTTTGAAACCGATTTTAAAAGAATGGCGGATGCGATTCACGCAGCGGGTGGACTGGTTTACATGGACGGGGCCAATATGAATGCCATCGCTGGCTGGATAAATCTCGATGCCCTAGGTGTGGATGCTGTGCATAATAATTTACATAAAACTTGGACCGTTCCGCATGGCGGAGGCGGACCTGGTGATGGCATTGTCGGTGTATCCTCACGACTCGTCGACTTCCTACCCGGATTCCAAATTGAAAAACAAGGAACACAATTTGTCCCTGTAAAACCGAAATACAGCATCGGTTCTTTCCACCGTCACTGGGGCAACTTCGCTCACAAAGTACGGGTGTATACCTATCTACAACGCCTGGGAAGTGAGGGCGTCACACGCATGTCTGCCATGTCCGTTCTATCTAGTCGCTACCTGCATACAAAACTCTCTGCACATTATCCTTCATTGCCGACCGCAGCGGAATCCATTCCGCGCATGCACGAATTTATCATCACCCTATCGAGCGATGATTTCAAATTAATCGAAGCTTCGGGTATTCCCAAGCCGAATATTATTAGTCGCGTCGGAAAACTCTTTCTCGATTACGGTTTCCACGCACCGACCGTAGCCTTCCCCGAAGTTTTCGGTTTAATGATTGAGCCGACGGAGTCCTACACCAAGGACGAACTCGATCGCTTTGCGGAAACGGTGATTGAGATTGGTAAACTCATCCGATCACATCCACAAGTTCTGCAATCTACTCCGCGCTTCACCCCCGTGGATCGCGTGGATGAAGTCGGCGCGAATCGCGGACTCATTCTGAGTGAACACATCACTGCATTACCACAGATTAATCCGAATCGTCTCTCTCCTGTCTTACTCAATCAACTTCCCATCAAAGAAATTAGTGAGAAGATTCTCGCTACTATTTAACTTTGTTCACGCGGTGGGAGTGAGTGAGTAAAATAAGACCTAAAATAAAAAGTAAGGCGAAAGAAGCGAAGCCGATACGCTCGGCTGAGGTTTCATCGGTTGGACTTGCAAAAGCCCATCCGGCCAATGCGCCCAACAGAGGCCCGATGAACGCAGCGAACTTACCCATCATACTATAAAAGCCGAAGTAGACCACTTCCCGGCCCTGTGGCACGAGTTCGGCAAAATAGGAGCGACTCAAGGCCTGCACACCACCCTGCACCATGCCCACACCTGCGGCAATCAACCAAACCGACGGAAAAGTGAAATTGAGCAGCGTTAAATTACCGGGTTGGATTTGTGAGCCAAGCAGCGTGAGAAAAATGTAACCGACTAAAGCAAGCGCGATCATTCGGACTGCGCCCCAACGATTTCCCAACCAGCCAAAAATGAGGGCGGCCGGAACACCGATGACTTGGACGACTAAGAAAGCTTTGATTAAATCCATCTCCCCAAATCCTAAGACTGCTCCAAAGTGAGCAGCCGAAGTTTTGACCGCGTGGAGACCATCAATATACAAAATATAAGCTAATAAAAACCAACGAACTTTTACATCGGCCCAAAGTTCTTTGCTCGTTTGTACGGTGGCATGAAATACTTGGCGAAGCGACAGGCTAGGCACATGGGCAGAACGCTCATCAGGATAAAATAAAAGCGGTAGTGAAAAAAGGAGCCACCAAAGGCCCGCCGCTAAATAAACCCAACGTAAGGAGTCGCCCGCAAAGAATCCTAAAGCGAGGCAGATTAAGATAATCAGACCAGCCACAAAGCCCAATGAATAGGCCACTCCGCTAATGAAATGTCGTTGGCCCGGCGGAGCAAAATCCACAATCATCGAATCATAAAACGTACTCGCACAGAAAAAGGCGATAGCCCCGAACGTATAAAGTAATGCCGAGTAAAACCACGCACTGGCTGGAACAAAGGAAAGTCCCATCGTGAAAATAACGCCAAGGATTACTGACCAGCGTAACGCACGCCGGCGAAAGCGTCCCGTTTCCGCTAACTGACCTAAGAAGGGTGCGACTAAAAATATTAAAAAACAGGGAGTGGCCTGACTTAGCTTAAAGATAATGGATTCAGTTTGATGATCTAGACCCTGACCCCAATAGCGGTGAAACATCTGCGGCCAGATTAAGGCCAGTACGACCATCGCAAAACCCGTATTAGCAAAATCATAGAGCGCCCACGTTCCGGCCCGTCGCCAAGAAAAAGGTTTATGGGATGACAATTCTGGCACGCCCTGAATCTGGCACGCACCAGAAAATCTACAAACAGTTATTTAGCTTCTAACTGCTTAAATAATTCCACCGCCGACTGTGCACGATTAAGAATATAAACGTGATAGCCAGGTGCACCGCGACTGAGCAGACCCTTGATTTGTCGCACGGCCCAAGATACACCGACCTTGCGTTGCGCTTCTTCGTCCTCCCCACAGGCTTCTAATTCTTTTACCAATAAATCGGGGATTTTAGCCTTACAGAATCCACAGAATCGGCGGGCCTGCTTTAAGGATAATACCGGCATAATCCCTGGTAAAATCGGTACAGTAACTCCCGCCGCACGAGCTCGATTCACGAATTTAAAATAGTCTTCGTTGTCTAAGAAAAGTTGGGTGGTGATAAAATCTGCGCCCGCGGAAACTTTTCCGGCTAAATAACGAATGTCCGATAAATCATCGGGCGACGATGGATGTCTTTCTGGAAAACCGGCAACTCCCACGGCAAAGCGATTCGGAAAACTTTGTTTAATCAATTCAACCAGACCCGAGGCATAGGCAAAACCTTCAGGATGAGCGGTGAATTCGTTTTGTCCCTTGGGTGGATCGCCACGCAAGGCCAGAATTCCCGCAAAGCCGGCGGCATCATATTTGCTGATAATTTCTTTGAGCTCCTCTCGACTATGGCCCACGCAAGTTAAGTGGGCAATCAGTGGGTAGCCTACTTTAACTAATTGGCTGCCGTATTCTAAAACCGTAGAGCGGTCCGAACCACCTGCGCCGTAAGTAATCGAAGCAAAGTCTACGCCCAGGGGTTTTAGAATTTTTGCCGTTTCCAACATAGCGGCACCATCCGTCGACGTTTTGGGTGGAAAAAACTCCACCGAAACGGTCGGCCGATTCTTGGCCCGTAAACGGTTAATAAATTCTGCCTTAGACATATGTATCATCGTATCAAGATATGTAGATAGATGTCAATATCAGCCTATTTGTTGGGATTACTCTCGGTATTTGCGGGTAATTCCCCAGGCAGGGCGACGTGATAGACCATCACCATCCAACAAAGCATCAGAGGATAAATAAGGATAATAAAACTCATACTACCGAAAATTGAAATCAGAATACCTGCACGCACCGAGAGGGTTTGATTAATCACTAAAAATACAACGGGCAGAATAATAAAAATAATCGAGGCAACATAACCAATGGAAGTAGTACCCGAATAAAATCCCGCCGATCGTGTTAAATCCATCTGACAGCTACTACAGGCTTTTCTCAAATGGAACCAAGATTGGAGCAGTCCGTATTCACCACAGTTAGGACAACGACACACTAACCCGCGTGAAATAATTTCACCTCGATTAATTTTTAATTCAGGCTCTTCCATGATTACATGCGCTCAACAGGCTCAATCGCTAATAAGCGTAAACCTGTTTCCAAGATCGAACAAGTGCGAGCACAGAGCATTAAACGTCGAGCCTTAGTCGCTGCCGGTAACGAGGGATCACTCACTGAATTCGCAGCATAGAAAGTTCCGTAAGCGGCGGCTAATTCATGCAAGTAGGTGCACAAGTGGTGCGGACGTAAGTCCTCGAGGGCGGAGTCTAAAGCTGCGGTGAAACCTAAAAGTTTTCGGGCTAAGGCGATTTCCTCGGGCGTTTCTAAATCGGAGGCACCCTCTTCACCTTGTCCAAGCGCGATACCCGTTTTTCTAAATATGGAGCGCACGCGAACCGCGGCATACATCAAATAAGGGGCGGTATTCCCTTCAAAGGCTAATAATTTGGACCACGAGAATGAGTAGTCCATCGTGCGATTCGAAGCCAAATCAACATAGCGCAAGGCAGCGACTCCGACCTTTTGCGCAATCATCCGACGTTCGGACTCCGGAAGCTCCGGACTTTTTTCTGTGACGGCGGCATACGCGCGTTCTGTGGCCTCATCAATCAGTGACTGCAATCGAACGGGGTCGCCTGATTTTGTTTTAATCGCTTTGCCGTCTTCACCTAAAATTGTGCCAAACCAAACGTGTCTTAGACGTGGAAGTTTTCTTTGGGTTGAATTAAACCAGCGAGTTCCCGTTCTGAAAAGTTGGTGGAAGTGATCTTGCTGACGTCCATCGGTCACGTAGACAATTTCTTCGGCCTTAAAATGTTCAGCTCGATAAAGGAGCGTGGCTAAATCGGTGGAAGCGTAATTGGAGGATCCATCTTTTTTTCTCACGATGAATGGCATCTTCGTTTCGGCGTGACGGGAGAAGCGCGGCTCTTCGTCATCCCAAACTACCAAAGCGCCTTCACTTTCTTCCGCTAATCCCAATTTTTTCAGTTCGGTGTAAACTTGATCCACCTTGTCGCGGTAAAAGGATTCACCCAGAATGACGTCACTCTTCAGTCCGAACTGATCATAGATACGCTGACAGGCCGCATTGGAAACCTGCACGATTTCCTCCCATAATTTAAGGTTTTCTGGGTCGCCCGTTTGTAATTTGGCAAGTTCTGCACGTGCCGCATCGAGGGCCGCTGGGTCCGCTTTCGTTTGCACACTGCCCTCTTTATAGAGTCGCTCAAGGTCTTCGAGCGCGGTTGGACTTTTGGCATCGAGTTTAAATCCGGAACGACGAATTGCTAAAATAAGAATTCCGAAATTTGTGCCCCAGTCTCCGATGTGATTATCGCGAATTAATTCCGCTCCGCAAAATTCAATTAAACGAGCCACCGCCTCACCGATAACGATGGGACGCAAGTGCCCGACGTGCATTTGTTTGGCCGTATTGGGCGAGGGGTAATCAATCACTACTTTTTTACCGCCCATAATTTTCGCCGCACCGGCACGCCACTTGGATTCGTCGCGATATTCTTTTAACCAAGTACCCAGCGCAACGGGAGTGAGTTTAAAATTAATAAAACCTGGGCCAGCAACTTCGGCCACAATGAGACTTTCGTCTAATTCCCCAGATGCACGTACCGCTTCAAGTAATGAAGTAGCGAGGGCACGAGGATTTTGCTTCGCTCTTTTCGCGGCGGCCAAAACTCCATTGGCTTGGAAGTCGGCGTGGCGCGGATCGGAGGGACGCAATTCAGGGTCGAAATGAGAATCAAGGCCTGCGACCTGCGGTGCCACCTTACGGAGCAAAGCATCAAGTTCACGTGCTGGATTAAACCAAACTGGCATGTAAATAGGGCTAGTCTACCACCCGAGTTCGGCAAGCGAAGAAGCATTCTTGTGCGGACACGCTTGCCTCCTTGCCACGAACCTTAAGTTTGTGGCTATGTCCACAAGTTTTACCCTCATCAAAGACTGCACTGCGACCCTGATTCCAGCGGGCGACACGGTGATTCTCGAGAAAGGCACCGCCGTGACGGTCACCCAAGCTCTGGGTAATTCGATTACCGTTCGTACCAACCTCGGACTCTTTCGAATTAATGAAAATGATATTTCAGCGTTAGGCCCTGAAGGAAAAAATTTATTAAAAACAGATTCTCAAAAATCTGCCGATGGTCCATTGAATGATGAAATGATTTGGACGGCTCTGCGCGGATGTTTTGATCCAGAAATTCCCATCAACATTGTGGACCTTGGTTTAATTTATGACCTTGAGATAGCTGAGGGAACGCAGGGAGGAAAAATCGTGAATGTGAAAATGACTTTAACCGCACAAGGTTGTGGCATGGGTCCGGTCATCGCCGCTGACGCCAAAGCAAAAATTGAATTACTACCGGGTGTAGAATCCGCCGAAGTGTCGATTGTGTGGGACCCCATTTGGAATCCGCGAATGATTTCCGAAGCGGGTCGCAAAGAATTAGGATTAGAATGACCGAGCAGAACACAGTTGGCCGGGGAATTTATTTTCACGTACCCTTCTGTGCGTCGACCTGTGATTTTTGTGCGTTCTATCAAGAGCAACCTAAGCGCGGGGATATCGACCGCTATTTAGATGCAATGGAACAAGAGTGTGAATTGATGCCCAGTGGCCCAGTAAATACGGCCTTTTGGGGCGGAGGCACCCCGGGCTTACTTCCCGCCGAAGATTTATTTGTTCTCGGAAAAACTATGGTCCGCGCGGGCGGCAAACCAAAGGAATGGTCGGTGGAACTAGCGCCTTCGTCGGTCCGTGCAGACAAATTAGCGGCACTCAAAGAAGCGGGCGTAACGCGCGTGTCCTTGGGTATTCAAAGTTTCGACGATACCACGCTCGATACATTAGGTAGAAGACATTCACCTAAACAAATCATGGAGGCTTGGAAGTTAATCGAGGATGCAAAATTTCAGAGTCGAAATCTGGATCTTATTTTTGGAATTCCTGGACAAGATGACCAACGATGGCTCGAAGACTTAACCAGAGTGATCGAGTTAAAGCCTGATCACATTTCCACCTACTGTTTAACTTTCGAAGAAGACACAGCGATGTTTGTTAAGTTAAGTCAGGGCAAAGTAAAAATCGACAAAGACTTAGAATCATTTCTTTATCGAAAAACTTGGGAGAAATTGGAGAGCGAAGGATACGCTCAATACGAAATTTCTAATTTCGCGAAACCGGGTCACGAATGTCAGCACAATCTCATCACTTGGCACATGGGTGATTGGCTCGGCTACGGACCATCGGCGTCCTCTCAATGGAACAACCAACGTTGGACGAATCCAGCCAACCTCGAAGGCTGGCTTAAAGGCATCGAAAATAAACAGCCCGTGCGCGAACAAACCAAGGGCTTAAAATCTGAGGATTTGTTGGCTGATTCACTCATTTTTGGACTTCGACTGAATTCAGGAATTTCGCCTTTTGCGTTAGCTCAACGCTTTCAAACTGAATTACCTAAAAGCATTTCCATTCTGTTTGCCGATCTCGTTGAAGAAGGACTCATGGAGCTGCGCGGAGAGTTTTTCAAACTTACCGGTGAAGGCAGACTACGCGCCGATGCGATCGGCGTAGCCGTGTTAGAGAAATTTGATTAAGCTTTATTTTGAGAGGCCACAATGGCGTCCCATAATTTAATTCGGGACTCAATGGCAGCCAGTGCCGCCGCTCCCGCTTCGTTCCACTTAGTTTCATCATTGCCGCAGACTAACTCAACCATGCGTAGTGAGATGGCACCATGATGACCGCCATCCACTTCGATATGACGCTCTAAATAATACTTAAACGTGTCTAATTTACCCGCGTGCTCCTGACTGAGCTTAACCACTAATTCATGAAACATATCAGGAATTAAATCCTCGCGACCGAAAGTAAATGCAGCGGCCACTTCATGTAGTTTTCCTTCACTAGCTAAATTAAAAGTGTGAGCAGAAAATTCGGCGGCGCCCGCGGGGACGCCCGACGACTTCAAAGCTTGGGCGGTGGTGGATTTACGTTTCACACTCTCGAGCGCCGCAAGGAGTGGCGCGGTGGATGAACCTGCTTCATTCATCGCCCGTAAATAAAGTTCGAAGTGACTAATGCGCGTGCCCTTTGGATCCACGTCGGACTCCTCTCCGCAGACAATTTCGTTAATTAAAAAACGCACTTCAGCGTCGCCGACTGGAACCCAGGGTAAGTCAATGCAGGTTAAATCACGCTGCAGTCTTTTTAATAAAGACATGAAATCCCAAACAGCGAAGGCGTGAAATTGCATGAAGTTTTGGATATCACTCAATGTGCCCATACGTGCATACAGCGCATGCTTTAGTAAACGTTCGCGAGCGGGGGCAATGCGTTGACGGATATCAGCAAGACTATTCATAGTTCAGCAAATTACAGAAAATAATTAAGAGGCAACTATCTGCCTCAGTTATTTTAACTTTATTTGTCGAAGGGCCTCGTAAGTCGCGATTCCGCAGGCCGTCGATAAATTCAGTGACCTTAAAGATTCATTTAAATGAGGTATTTTGGTGGAGCGCTCTGGACCGAACCAAGCGTGGACCTCGGCGGGCGCACCTGATCCCTCATTTCCAAAAACCAAACCATCACCTAACTCAAATTTTACATCCCAGATTCCCTGTTTAGCTTTAGTCGTAAAAAGCCATAGGCGTTCAGGACGATCAGGCGATGCGAGAAACGCCGCCCAGTTATCGTGGTGTCGCACATCGAGCTCATGCCAGTAATCCATGCCCGCACGACGCAGTTGTTTATCTTCTAAGGAAAAACCCAACGGATGAATTAAGTGCAGGCGACAATCCGTGACGGCGCAGAGGCGTCCGATATTGCCAGTGTTCGGAGGAATTTCCGGACAGATTAAAATGATGTGCAAAGGAGGTTTCACCGGCGACTACGCATCGCACGCGAGATCTCGCGCTTTGCATCTCTTTCTTTAATATCTTGGCGGCGATCGTGTTGTTTTTTTCCTTTGCCAATCGCAATTAAACACTTCGCTAAGCCATGTTTAAAATAAATTTTTAGTGGAATGATGGTCGAGCCACCCGAACGAACCTCTTCGGTAATGCGGGCGACCTCGACGGCCTTTAATAAAAGTTTTCGGGTGCGGTAAGGGTCGTGATTATTATGATTTCCAAAATCATATTCCGCGATGTGTGCATGAAAAAGCACCGGGCCCTTGGGAGTGAGGCGCACGAAAGAGTCGGCGATATTGGCACGACCCAGGCGCAGAGATTTTACTTCGGTGCCCAGCAAAACCAGACCCGCTTCAAAAGTCTGTCCAATGAAGTAGTCACGTCCCGCCTTCGGGTTGTTAACCTCGGGCAATGACTGTTCTTTTCGGGCGGA
>JBBAUU010000053.1:0-9398 GCA_040398065.1 Opitutales bacterium
TAATAGGAACGCCTGCATCCATGAGTGCTAAAGTACCACCGCAAACCGAAGCCATGGAGGTTGAACCATTGGACTCCATGATTTCGGAGACTAAGCGGATGGAGTATGGGAAGTCTTGTTCGGAAGGCAGAATCGAGAGCAAGGAGCGCTCAGCGAGATTACCGTGACCGGTTTCACGACGGCTGGTCATACCAAAACGTCCGGTCTCACCGACTGAGAATGGAGGGAAGTTATAGTGAAGAAGGAATGATTTCGATTTGGCACCGCCGGTGATGGCGTCCACTTCTTGAGCATCTTTCGATGTTCCGAGTGTTGCTAAAACGAGACCTTGAGTTTCGCCACGTTGGAAAATAGCGGAACCGTGAACGCGAGGTAAGACGTCGACCTGACAGGAGATAGGACGAAGATCTTTGGTACCACGGCCGTCAGCGCGCTGACCTTTTTCGATGATAGCGGAGCGATAAACTTTCTCTTGGAGTTTTTCGAAAGCCATTTTGATTTGGCGTCCGTCAAAACCTTCACCGAGTTCGGCTTGGCAGGCAGCTTTCGCTTTTTCAACGACCGCTTTAACCGCGTCACCACGGTCTTTCTTGGAAGCCAAGAAAATTGCTTTTTGTAATTGGTCACCTTCGCCTGCGGTGCGTTCACAAATTGCGAGGGCTTTAGGCTCACAAACAACGAGAGGGAAAGTCTTCTTCTTTTTACCACAAAGCGCAGCCAGTTTACGTTGGGCGGCGATAATGGGTTGGATAGCTTGGTGAGCAAAGGCGAGAGCTGCGATGAAATCAGCTTCAGGAATTTGATCAGCTGAACCTTCGATCATCATCATGTCGCGCTCATTGCCGACGTAGATTAAATCGAGGTCAGAAGCGAATTGTTCTTCGTGAGTTGGATTAACGACGAACTTACCTTCAACGCGAGCTAGGCGAATACAACCGATAGGACCATTCCAAGGAATGTCAGAACAAAGTAAGGCAGCAGATGCAGCGTTTACCATTAAGACATCGGGCTCGTTCACGAGGTCAGCCGAAAGCAGTAAGCCAATGACTTGAACTTCGTTTAAGAAACCTTCAGGGAAGAGAGGACGCAGAGGACGGTCGCAAAGACGTGAGGTTAAGATTTCTTTGTCGGAAGGTTTACCTTCGCGACGGAAATAACCACCAGGGAAGCGGCCAGCGGCAGCGAACTTTTCGCGGTAGTCTACGGTGAGCGGGAAAAAGTCTTGGTCGGGTGAACGCAATTCTTCGGCGGCGGTAGCAGAAACGAAGACCGTAGTCTCGCCTTTACTGATCGTCACAGAGCCATTAGCGAGACGTGCTAAGGAACCTGTGCTGATGGTGATACCGAGTTCGTCGATAGTCACGGAGTGTTGTTGTTTCATATTTTTTATTTGGTTTTGTGCTGAACGGGATTGCCCAGCGGGTTTTTGTTTTGTGGTGGTGAAATACAACGTCCCAGCATGGGCTGGGACGTGCGTGGTAACTCAGCGCTGCGCGCCTAAATTACTTACGCAGGTTGAGTTTAACGATGAGGGCGTTGTAACGATCCAGATCGCTCGACTTTAAATAATTGAGCAGCTTACGACGGCGGTTGGTCAGCATGATGAGACCGCGACGTGAGTGGAAGTCCTTGCGGTGATCGCGCAAGTGCTCGGTGAGGTGGTTAATGCGAGCAGAGATGATAGCGACTTGGACTTCAGGTGAGCCCGTGTCTTTAGCATCCTTCTGATTGCCTTTGATGATTTCCGTCTTGTTGATTGCCATAGGTGTGGTGAGTTTTGGTTTTGTTTTTTTTGACCGACTTGGGAGAAATTCCCGAGGACCCGCCGAATGGCCGGTACCTCCGTCTGGAAAGAGCTTTCGCTCTCCGGCCAGCGTGAGAAGGGCTCCGCCCCTCTCCCTAACGAAGTTAAGCCAAAATTCGTGACAGGTTGGACCCAACAATGCAAGCCGTATTTAGGCGTTAATTATGGATAAATGAGTGTAAAATTAGGCTAAAACTGAGGCATCCTTGAAGATTAGCCCGTTGACTCTCCGTGCTACCCCTTTGAAATCGGCTTATGGATAATGGATCAACCGATAAACCGAGTTTAACGAGTGCCGAACGCAGCAAGTTGCGTGGGCTAGCTCAAACCTTGGACCCTAAAGTCTTTGTCGGAAAATTGGGCGTCAATGACGGTATCGCTAAACTTCTCGATGATGCCTTCAAAAATGCTGACCTCGTTAAAGTACGTTTCAACGCCGAACGCGATGTCATGGAGCAACAAGCTCAATCCCTCGCCCGCCTAACTCACAGTGAAGTCATTGGCTCAGTCGGCCGTACCGCGACATTTTTCAAATTAGGTACAAGCGAAGAATAAAAATGGACGCTGCGCTTTTCCAGAAGCAATTCGACGACCTCGTTCAAGAAGCAGAAAAAGCGCTGCGTTCTCTTACACCTTCAGCAACGACTTCGCCGGCGCGTTTACACGAGGCGATGCGTTACTCGCTCGATGCGGGTGGTAAGCGTTTGCGTCCAGTACTCTGTTTGGCTGCCGCTAAGGCGTTTCGTGCGGATGCTGATGCCCGACACGCAGCGACAGCCATAGAGTGCATTCATACCTATTCACTCATCCACGATGATTTACCGTGCATGGATAATTCAGACTTACGACGCGGAAAACCTTCGTGCCATAAGAAATTCGATGAAGCCACTGCCCTGCTCGCGGGCGATGCACTCATCCCGTTAGCGTTTAAACTTTTAACTCAAGGCTACTCAGATAATCCTGCCCTCGTGCAAGAACTCGTGGGCGAATTGGCGGAGGCCTCAGGATCAACCTTACTCGTGGGTGGTCAATCTGAGGACATGAATACCGGCGATAAGAAAAATCAGGCCGAGAAACTTGAATTAATTTTACGTGGGAAAACTGCGGCGATGTTAACCGTCTCATTGACGATAGGTGCACGCATTGGTGGAGCTTCCTTAAAAGACATCGAACATTTTAGATTAGCGGGACAACAAGCCGGCATCGCTTTTCAATTGGTTGACGACTTGTTAGACACTCAAGGAACTACGGCCAGCTTAGGCAAACCTGTGGGAGCGGATAAAGATAATGATAAATTAACTTTCGCTAATCTTTACGGCGTCGAAGCGACCCGTGCACGCATCAAGCAACTGACTGATGGTGCCGTAGAAAACCTGCGCGCCTGTGAAGCGAATACAGATTTTCTCTGCACGCTCATCACGCAGATGGCTTCTCGTAAAAGTTAATCGTCTAAACGTCGACCCGAGGACGGTAACTGATCTGGTAAGAACGCGTAATAGGTTCCAATCCATAATCTCCAGGCAAATCCATGGATGAAAAATGGGAGAACGAACGCTGCGATTACCGCAATTTGAATAGCGTGATCGGTGGAGATCCAATTTTTAGTCAGACAAAGTAAAAGGACGGGCAAGACGCCGAATGAAATCAGTCCGTAGTTCCAAACAATCGAGCCGAGGAAAAAACCTTCTTTGCGTCGCAGGGTCATACCACATCCCGCGCACTTCATCGGTGTATTAAATAATTTTTTCCAAAGCGAAACACCGGGCGAATTAATATCGTGATTACAATCAGGACAATGGCCACGAGCGGATCGCCAAAAGATATCGGGTCGAAATGCCATACCCTAAAGGCTAACAGTTAAAGTACTCCTGTAAAGAAAAGGGCCGACTCTCTTGGGAAAGTCGGCCCTTTTAGTGATGAATCGGACTGATTACTCAGCAGCAGTTTCGCCTACGGTGTAACGCGTGAAGCGAACGACGGAAACCTCTTCTCCAATTTTCTTGGAGAGTTCGGCTAATAATTCGATAACCTTCTTATCGGGATCACGGAAGAATGACTGTTCGAGTAAGCAAACTTCAGCGAAGTACTTGTCGACGCGGCCGGAGATAATTTTCTCAATGTTAGATAATTGAGATTTTTTACGACCTTCCGCAGCGATGAGTTGCTTTTCAGCAACACCGATACGCTTGGTTAATTCAGCAATCGCTTCGGCGTTGTTCGCAGTCGTTTGTTCAACGAGTTGGCCTTTGTAGTCTTCGATAACGCGCTTCACTTCTTCGATGGCTTTATCCGCTTCGGATTTAGTGAATTCGAGAGCGATTTCTTTTTCCTTCGCAACCACTTCAGGAGAAACATCTTCGCGACGAACGAAACGTCCGTTGTTAGCGACGACTTGCATCGCCATTTGACGGGCGAATTCAGCAACATCGGCATGCGATGCACCAGCAGGTGATTTGGTGGAAAGCTCAAGGAGGACAGCGATTTTGGCACCCGTGTGAACGTAGGCGGAAACGCGACCCGAACCTGAAGCAGGGAATTTTAAAACGCGGGAGACTTTTAAGTTCTCGCCGATTTTGGTGACTTGATCGTTTAAGAAATCATTCACCTTACGGCTGGGGTCAGCGTGGTAAGGTTGATCGAGGAAGTTATCGACGCCGTTCTTATTTGCTTGGCCGACTAAGTCTTTAGCGAGCGCGATAAAGTTTTCGTTCTTCGCGACGAAGTCAGTTTCACAATTCAGTTCAAGTAAGATTGCCGATTTGCCATCAGCATCCACTTGAACAGCGAGAATACCTTCGCTGGCCTTGCGATCAGCTTTTTTGTTACGAGTAGCGATACCCTTAATGCGTAAGATTTCGACGGCCTTCTCCATGTCGCCATTGGCTTCAGTGAGGGCTTTCTTGCAATCCATGAGACCAGCGCCGGTGCGCTGACGCAGATCGTTTACAGTCTGTGCAGTAATTACGGACATAATCGTTTTAATTACTTGGAGGACTTACGGAGACGAGGGGCTTTGCTTTTCGCAGCGCCATCGACTTCTTCTTCAACCCCGTTGCTCGCTTCCATGAGTTCTTTGGAAATAGTCACTTCAGGTTGAACGGATTCACCGTTTTCGGAACGGCTGATAGGCGATACGGTCTTACGAGGATCGCGCTCAGTCTTACGACGAGCGATTCCGGTTTGGACGGCCTGGGTAAGAACTTCGACTACTAAACGAATGGATTTAGCAGCGTCATCATTACCTGGAACTGGGAATTGGAGAACTGAAGGATCGGAGTTTGAATCGCAGAGACCGATGACAGGAATCTTGAGGCGGTTCGCTTCGTTAACAGCAATCGCTTCTTGTTTGCTGTCGATGACGATCATCGCAGCAGGAAGGTCACGGTATTCGAGTAAGCCTTCGAAGTTACGTTGCATACGTGCCATCTCGCGACGAACAGCTGCACCTTCTTTTTTGTGCATCTTGGCGAGTGAGCCGTCTTGCTCCATACGGAGATAGGTGCGGTAGGAATCGAGCGACTTCTTGATGGTCGCGAAATTAGTGAGGGTGCCACCGAGCCAGCGATTCACGGCGAAGGGCATGCCAACTGACTTAGCAGCTTGGCGCACGACTTCTTGTGCTTGGGGCTTGGTTGCAACGAAGAGGATATCTTTGCCTTTAGCAGCGGTATCTTCGAGGTAAGCAACAGCGGCGGCGAGGCACGCATGTGACTTTTCCAAATCAATAATCGAAACACCATTGCCGTGGTCGAAAATGAAAGGACGGGATTTAGGATTCCAACGACGGGTTTGGTGTCCGAAGTGGACGCCCGCGTCGAGTAGGTCTTTAACTGTGATGTTCATGTTTTTTGTTAGCTCCGTATCCCGCTTCTTGCCGAAGGAGAGGACATTGGATCAGGGTGTTTGACTGTTTTGGTTGTTATGTTCGAAGCAATCGGCGGTCGCTTCAAACGGTGGAAAGTGGTTTCAAACAATCCTTACCCCCTCTGGCAAGGGAAAAAGGGCTGACTTTCTTATTCTATTCAACAATAGATGGGGCGTCCCTGTTATGATTTGGTTTTACCGCATCCTTTTTATACCCCTGCTTATCCTAGCATCCCCCTATTATATTTGGAGAATGTTACGTCGCGGGGGGTATAGTGCCGGATTTAGCCAGCGTTTCGGACTCTTTCCCTCCCTGCCCTCAAAGTCCTCAGGTCTACGTCGAATTTGGATTCAAGCCGTCTCCGTAGGTGAAATTGAAGCTATCGGTCCACTCCTCCAACAACTCAAAGCCAAGGGTCAAACCGAAGTCGTTCTCACCACGACGACGAGCACTGGTCATCGCATCGCTCAGGATAAATATAAAGATCTTTGCATCGGCATCGGATTTTTCCCGCTAGATTTTTGGCCATTCAGTCGCATCGCATGGTCGCGTATTGCGCCTGATAAAATCATTTTAGCTGAAGGTGAACTCTGGCCCGAACATTTACACCAGGCAAAGAGTCGTCAGATTCCGGCTTATCTTATTAACGCACGCTTGTCCGATAAATCCTATGCCCGACATCAGAAATTTAAATGGATTACGAAAAATCTGTTTAAACAATTTTCTTGGATTGGTGCAGGCAGCGAAGAAGACGCGCGACGTTTAAAAACAATCTGTGATAGTCAAAACCAAATCGAAGTCACCGGTAACTTGAAATTCGATGTGAGTGCGGATGGACCTTTATCGGCTTCGGATAAAAATAAATTACGCTCTCAACTAGGCTTTGGAGATTCACCTAACACGATCGTCTTACTGGGATCATCCACCTGGGAGGGCGAAGAGGCCGTGTTATTAAAAGCATTGAAAAACTTGCGTGATAGTGGGGTTGATGCCCGACTCCTATTAGTCCCACGCCATGCCGAACGTCGCGACTCAGTTCTTAAATTATTAGAAAGCTCCGGCTTAAACTTCCACCAACGTTCCATTAAGGGATCACAAGCTCCTGAAGGCACCATCATACATTTTGGCGATACGACGGGCGAACTGCGTCAACTCACCCGCGCCGCCGATCTCGCCTTTACGGGCAAAAGTCTTCCCCCTCATGACGGTGGACAAACGCCTATTGAATGTGCGGCCGCCGGCGTACCCGTTATCTACGGCCCACACATGACGAACTTTAAATCCATTTGTCAGGGCTTAGAAAAAAATAGTGCGGCTACTAAATGCACCGATGCCGATGAAGTGCTCAAAGAAATTTTATCTTTAGCACGTGATAAAAATTCACTCGCGAAAAAATCTGCCGCGGGAGTAGCCTGGCATAAGAGCAATCAAGGCGCGACTGAACGCACCTTAAATAAGTTACTCAGTTAGTCGCGATACGCTTCACGCAGTCGACGAACTTCGTCACGCAACTTTCCGTTGAGGATAATTTCGCGGGCGAACTTCGCACCTTCGGCTGGATCTTTTGCTTTATTCGCAACCCACAAAGCAGTCCCGGCACTGAGGCATAAAGTATCGAGCAGGCCTTCGGGAACTCCGCCGACCAATAAATCGCTGAACATTACAATATTCTCTTCGGGTGTGCCGCCCTTTAAATCAGTGCTTGGAGCTTGGTTAAAACCAAAGTCTCCAGGCAACCAGGTGGCGTTTACATGAAGAAGTTCGCCACAGCCACGCACGACGGTGGGCCCAGCGGTAGTTACTTCATCCATCCCCTCGCCTACTTGGCCATGCACGACTAAGCCACGTTTTACGCCTAGGTCATGTAAAGCTAAGGCCATCGGCTCGACCCAGCGCTGATCATAAACACCGACCAACATGTAGGCAGGTTGGGCCGGATTAATCAGCGGTCCTAAAATATTAAAAATAGTTTTTTGTCCACGCTCAGCGATTTTCTTTCGAACGCTGAGAATCGATTTAAACGCCGAATGAAAAGCGGGAGCAAAAAGATAACAGAAGTTAACTTCTGTAAGAGCGTGATTTAATTTTGCGTCACTCGCTTCGAGTTGCACGCCTAAGCCGACTAAGAAATCGGCACTCCCTGATTTAGAAGTGATAGAGCGATTGCCGTGTTTAATCACGGGCACACCGGCAGCGGCGACGATGAGAGCGGAGACGGATGAAATATTAAAACTTCCAGAACGATCGCCACCTGTGCCGACAATGTCCATGGCCTGCGCTGGCGTATTTCCGAAATCGATTTTTCGCGCCAACTGGCGGTAGGTGTGTGCGAAACCTGCGACCTCTTCGGCATTTTCTCCTTTTTGTGCTAAGGCGATGAGAAACGATTCTTTCAAATCATCAGAAATTTCAGCCGATGCCATTAAGCCAGCGGCGACACTTGCCTGGGCCTTCGTCAAGGACTGGCGGGCGAGCAACGCGGATGTAAACTGACTCAGTTCGTTCATAAATTTGGTGAAATTACCTTTGTGTATAATTTCTACGAGTAGGGGTTGCATCTACAAGATTTTAGGTAATAATGTTTGTATGCACGATGCGGACCAACCTCAGGGTGAATTCGATGGTTCAGGCAATGCCTCTTGGAACGAGGCCAATTGGTCGAAATATCTTCAAAAGAACGACCAAGAGGTGGCTCGTTTTTTAAGTTATTATACAGAAATTAAAAACCTACCCGATCGCCTAGACGTCAGCGCACGTCGCATGGGCTGGGAGAATGCGGACTGGGGTCCGGGTGATAATAGTGATGATGACATGGATGATGATAACGAGTCACTCGATATGCCCTACTGCGTTCATCAACATCCGATCTACATCGTTTCGCGGGCACTCATCATTCAACTCAATCGCTCGCTCGATACCTTATGTCAAAATGCGGGTGCGAATTTAACGGCGCTAGAAGCTTCACATCTCGGACAAACCTTCGCCGATATTCATCATCAAGTGCTCATGGCCATCAATGCTACGGACACGGGCGATATGCAATTAGCGCTGGTGCACATGAAGAGATCTCTCTCGGCTATCAATCGCGCCATGGGCAAAGTGGTGGATATTCCTTTAGCCGCACGACTCAGTTCGGCTGAGCCAGTCAGCGACATGGAAAACACCCTCTTCGACTTACGCGAAATTTGTTTAAGAATTATGGGTGACTGTCGCTGGGACGGATCGCACAACTAAATTTTCTTATCGTCACCGCGATTCATAAACTGAATCAAACGGTCGCTAAACTCTTTCGCTGAGTCGTGCCCCATACTGCGTAAGGCATGCACCATGGCGGCCACTTCGACCAAACGAGCCATGTCTCGACCTGGACGCACTGGAATGGTCATGTGGGGCACTTTACGGCCTAAAATGGTGTAGCTGTCGACGTCTAAGCCCGAGCGTTCTTCGTCCATCCCTGCCTGCCAAATCACGAAAGTAATCACGAGGTCGATACGCTTATCGCGACGTACGGAGCGAATACCAAAGATGGATGCGATATTAATAATACCAATACCACGACACTCCATGTAACCACGGTTGAGCTCTTTGGAAGTACCTTGCAAGTCACGATCGCCAATTAAATTAACGAGAACAAAATCATCAGCGACCAAGGAGTGTCCACGCTCAATCAAAGCGAGCGCACATTCACTCTTACCGACTCCGGACGCACCTCGTAATAAAACGCCGACG
>JBBAUU010000054.1:0-9199 GCA_040398065.1 Opitutales bacterium
CGCAGCTGCCCGCGGTACCGGACGTCTAACCCGCACCACCGCCTTTGCCGAATTAGTCGCCGAAGTCGCACCGAATCCTCCCGGTCCCCGCGGTCCCCATCCCGCCACCAAAACTTTTCAAGGTGTGCGCATTGCGATTAATGATGAGTTGGGCGCCTTAGCTGAAGCGCTACCCAAAGCTTTCGAAAAATTAAATCAAGGCGGCGTCTTAGTGGTGATCTCTTTCCACTCATTAGAAGATCGTATGGTGAAACGCTATATGAATGAAGTGAGTGGTCGTCCGATTCATCGCGATGATAATCGCGGACAAGATGAACGCGTTAAATTGGCCGAACTTTTAACCCGTAAAGCCATTCAGCCATCGGAAGCTGAACAAACCCGCAACCCTCGTAGCCGTTCCGCACGCTTGCGTGCCGTCCGCCGCTTAACTGTATGAACATCCGCCGCTTTTTCATTGCCGTGATGGTCATCGTCTCCGTTGCCGCCGGTGCATTAGGGATGATCAGTATTATGAAACTTCGTCTCCGTTCGGATGATGTGGGCGTGCGCATTGTCCGTTTAGAACGGGCGATTGCTGACTCTAAAAAAGAATTAGATGCTTTGAAACGTCAGCGCGATATCAGCCAAGACACGGTCAAGCTCAGCGAAAAAGCTGGCGAAAAATTTAAATTACCGAAGCCCGAACAAGTGTCTTGGCTTCGCGTCTCAGGTCCTACTTTACCCGTTACCTCCGCACGGACTACTCCGAGCCCAAGAGTGACGGCACTCGATCTTACTTTTCGCCCACCTGTTGAAATGGGAGGGCCCCGCTCCCGATGACATTAATGCATGCCAGGCAAAAGCGTTTCACTTCGCTGGCCTGGATTGTTTCACTGTGCTTTGTCGCCGTCATCGTAAGACTTTTCTGGCTCCACTGGATCGAAGCGCCTAAGTTGTGCGCGGAAGCGGTCCAAGCCCGTAGCGTGTTTCAAGAACTAGATTGTCGCCGCGGAGAAGTGCGCGATTCGCAAAATAATTTATTAGCCGTTTCCGAAGATGTCTGGGATATCGGCGTCGATCCTGAATCCATTAAGAAAGAAGAACTGGGTCGAGCCGTCGAAGTCGCCAAAATTTTAGGCGTTTCTCCGACCGATGTCATCAAGGCCTTTAATACTAAAGCGAAAGTGGATGATGAGGGAAATGAGCGCCGTATCCGTTGGATTGTTTTAGCACATGAAGTAGACAAAGAAGTACTCAAAAAAATTAACGGCTTAAAAATCAAAGCCCTCCGGGCAGAGTTAAAGTACCGTCGCAATTATCCAAACGGCCAACTCGCTGCGCACGTCATCGGCTACGTGAATAAGGAAGGTCAATCAGCCTGCGGAATCGAGAAGGCTCTCAATGGTTTTCTGCAAGGTCAGAAAGGTTGGATTGAATCTGAGCGCGATGGTCGCCGTCGGGAAATCGCGAGTATTCGTCTGCGCGAAGTTCAACCCGTCGATGGTAACAATGTCATCTTATCGATTAATAGTTTGGTCCAGAAAACTTGTGAAGACGCCCTCGATAAAGCGGTGGCTCAATATAATCCGATTAGCGCAGTAATTATTGTGAGCGAGCCAAAGACCGGACGAATCCTGGGCTTGGCCAATTGGCCTACGTTTAATCTCAATAAATTTTATGACGCCAAACTTTCTCCCTTGGATAGTCAGCGCAATCGTGCCGTCTCCGATGTCTATGAGCCCGGCTCGGTTTTTAAAATCGTTTCTATTGCGGGTGCCCTGGAAGAAAAATTAATTACCCCGAATAGCGTTTACGACTGTGGTTTATCTCAAGTGCCTTATCGCGGCCGAATGATTTCGATGCCCGCGGATTCCCACCCGATTGGCGCTGTTTCGGTTCGAGATATTGTGCGGGAGTCTTCCAACCGCGGCACGGTGCAAATCGGGATGGTTTATTCGGAAAAACGCGGCGAAGATCGTTTTGATAAATTAGTTCGTTCATTTGGTTTTGGTTCAGTGTCTAATTTAGTCACGGGCGCCGAAGTTCCTGGACTAATTATTAATCCGGAAAAATGGGATGGCATCACCATCTCGCGTCTGCCCATGGGTCACTCTATCAGTGTGACCGCTCTACAAATTCACTATGCGATGTCGACCATCGCCGCCGAGGGATTGTTAATGCAACCGCAACTGGTTCTACGCGTTGAAGATTCTAAAACCAAAGAAACCGTCGTCGACTATCCGCCTCGTGCGCGTGGCCGAGTTGTTTCTGCGTCCACGGCCAAACAAGTGGCGACATTATTACGTGCCGTGTGCAGTAAAACCGGCACCGCGCCTGTCGCCGACATCGAGGGCTACGACGTCGCAGGCAAAACGGGCACCACCCAAAAAATTATCAACGGCCGTTACTCCAGTGCCCACCACGTTGCTTCGTTTTCAGGTTTTTTCCCAGCTCAAGATCCGCGTATAGCCATCACCGTCATCTTAGATGAACCGAAAGGCGATGGCATTGCCTATGGTGGAAAATTTGCTGCTCCGATTTTTACCACGGTGGCTAAAAATTGTATCCAATGGTTGGATATAAAACCTACGATATCCCTTTCCCGCAGCGTCGCTGGGGTTGAACGATGATATTAAAAGAACCCAGTAATCATCGCCTCATGGAAAATCCTACCTTACAAAGTTTACTGCAAGATATTCCAGTTATTGAACGTCGCGGTGATTGGTCAACGCGTGTCACTAATTTAGTCACTGACTCCCGTCGGATTTTACCAGGGAGTTTGTTTTTCGCTTTACCAGGGTTGCGCACGAGCGGTCACCAATTTTTAGATGATGTGATTTCGCGCGGTGCTTCCGCGATTATTTCGAGCGAACCTGTAGCGGGCCTTCCCGCCGTCGCGGCAGCTCAAGTGAAAGAGCCCCGAAAAGTTTTAGCGGAAGTGGCACGACGTTATCACGGCAACCCAGAGAAGAAATTAAAATTGGTAGGGGTTACGGGAACCAATGGTAAAACGACTATCACTACTTTACTTCGTCACTTACTACAACAAGAAGGGCAGAATTGGGGTCTCATCGGCAGCGTCCGTTATCAATTGGGCCGTCGCTCCATCCCTGCTTATAAAACTACTCCGGAGTCGGCTGACTTAGCGGGCTTTTTCCGTCAAATGGTAGAATCACAATGTGAAGGGGCTTGCCTTGAAGTGAGCTCACACGCGTTGCATCAAGATCGCGTGCATGGTTTTTCTTTCGCGGCTGCCGCGTTCACAAATTTAACCCGTGATCACATCGACTACCACGGTAATTTAGAATCCTATCTCGATGCCAAAACGATTTTGTTCGATGGCCGTAGCGGTTCTATTCCGAAAGTTTCGGTGATTAATACCGATGATGCTGCTGGAAAAAATCTGGCCCAATCCTGTCGCACGCGCGGACCAGTGATTACGTTTGGTATTCATACTCCCGCCGACCTCCAAGCGACGCAGATTGTATTTAATCCACGCGGTTCCGAATTCACCGTCAACTGGTCAGGTCAATCCGCTCGCTTTAATTCGCCGCTGCCCGGTGAATATAATATTTCGAATATTCTTTGTGCGTTAGCTTTAGCAGCGTCTTTAGGTCGCGATCCGTTATCGATGGTCGAAGCCGTCAAAGCTTTCCCGGGGGTGGCTGGACGCATGGAGCGCGTCGAGGCTGGGCAATCTTTCCCGGTATTTGTTGATTATGCACACACCGACGATGCCTTACGCAATGCGTTGCAAATGTTGCGCTCCATTACTCCGGGACGTGTCTTATGTGTCTTCGGCTGTGGGGGTAATCGCGATCGTGGTAAACGTCCAGCGATGACGAAAGCGGTTTCGGAGTTAGCGCACCACGCTTGGGCGACCGCGGATAATCCGCGTAAGGAAAATCTTGCGACGATTTTTGCCGACATGCGTGAAGGCTTAGGTTCCTTGCCTAATATCGAATTTATAAATGATCGCCGCGATGCAATCGGTCGTGCTTTAGCCGCTGCGCAACCTAATGACTGTGTCATCATCGCCGGGAAAGGACACGAAACCACTCAGGAGTTTCATGACACTGTGGTGACGTTTGATGACCGTTTAGTGGCTAAAGAAATTTTAGAATTACGGAGGAATCTGCGCTCATGAGTCATTCCTTTAATCCTCAACAATTAGCGCAGTGGACCCAGGGTGAGTGGACTTCTTTTCCTGAACAAGAAATCACCGGTTTTAATATGGATACGCGCACCATTAAAAAGGGTGAAGCGTTTGTGGCGATTAAGACGGTCAAGCGTGATGGACATGATTTCTTAAATGCCGCTCGTGCCAGTGGTGCATCCTGTGCCTTGGTTTCGAAACGTGTGGCCGATCATTTACCGCAACTGGTGGTTGCTGATTCTCAAACGGGCTTGCATCAAATTGCCGCTGGCTGGCGTGGTGAATTTAAAGGTCGGGTAATCGGAGTCACAGGTAGTGTCGGTAAAACATCGACCAAAGATTTATTGGGTGCGCTCCTCGGTTCATCCGCATTCATCACCGAAGCTAACTTAAATAATTTATTAGGGGTGCCGTTAATGTTGCTTCGCCTAAGTTCAGAAATTCATCGCTTTGCCGTTATTGAAGCAGGCATGAGTTTGCCGGGTGAATTAAAACTCTCGGCCCAAATTCTTCGTCCGAATTTAGCGATCATTACTGCCGTGGCTCCTGTGCACTTAGAAGGTGTCGGAACCATTGAAGCCGTCGCTCACGAAAAATCTGAGATGATTGCCGCCTTAGAGCCTGATGGTAAGGCAATTATCCCGGCCTCACTTTTAAAGTGGCCCGATTTTCAAGCGCACGCCTCACGCTGCTTAGTCGTTAAATTTGAAGAGGATGATGAACCTGCCGTGATGCCCTTACGTGTGATTAGTGCTAAATTTGCGGATGAGAATGGTCGTCGTATACTTTTACTCGATGGCCGTGCTTATCCTTTAAGTCCGATTTCGGATGGGCTGGGTCGAAATGCCGCGCTCGCCGTGGTCGCCGCTCTCGAATTAGGAATTAGTGAAAATCAAATTAAGAAAAACCTCGAGTGGTGGATGCCGCCGATCGGTCGCGGTAGTATTCACCAAGATGGTAACCGAACATTCTATATCGATTGCTATAATTCGAGTCCGGCCTCGTTGCTGGATGCCGCGCAGTGTTTTAATCGTCTCACCGTTAAGGATCCGCGCCGCCGTCTCTTCGTCATCGGCGGTATGGCCGAGCTCGGTAAATCTTCTGCAAGTTTACACCGCGAGTGTGGTGCTAAATTATCCTTCCGCGCCGGTGATACGGTGATTACTTGGGCGGGCGACTCATCGGAAATTTTAAAAGGCATTCCGCGGAACGACGTCATTTTAAAATCCGCACATAGTTTAGACGAAGTTGCCCAAACGATTTCTAATCACCGTGGCACGATTTTCGTTAAGGGCAGTCGTTCTTGTACATTAGAGCGCACCTTACCTGCCCAACTCCAAGCCCAACTTTCTTTCCACTAGTCCATGCTTTATTACTTACATCAATTTGAATCACTCTGGGGACCTTTCCGTCTTTTTGAATACCTGACCGTTCGTGCAATTTTAGCAGGTTTTACGGCGTTGATTATCGGTATGCTCTTATCGAGCAAAATGATTAAAGCCCTCAGCACCCTTCGCCAACCCGAACGGTCCGCTCAACTGATGGGTAATTTAGCAAAAGAGGGAGGCAAGGTTCCGACCATGGGAGGACTCTTAATCGGAGCCGCTATGATTCCTTCTGTTTTACTTTGGGCCCGTCCGAATGTTTTAGTTATCGCTACGCTCTTTACTTTAGTGGGCATGGGCTTGGTGGGATTTTGGGATGATTGGTTGAAAGTTAAACGCGGTAGTGCGGACGGAATTTCTGCCAAAACAAAATTAGCAGGTCAGGCTCTCGTTGCCTTAGGTGCCATCGGCATTGTTTTACTCGATGCGAATTATCGTACGAGCCTATGCGAAATCTGGTTACCTATTATGAGTAAGCCCATCTGGTCAGCCCAGTCCTTGGGCTTACCGTTCACGATTTGTTTAATCGTGGCCGCCGTATTTATTTTATTAGTCTGTGTCGGAACTTCTAATGCGGTGAATCTTACCGACGGTTTAGATGGTTTGGCTATCGGCTGTGTTTTAATTAGCACGGCGATTTTAGGGCTCATTGCTTACCTCGCTGGTAATCTAAATTGGTCTAATTATCTTTTAATAAGTTACGTTCCTGGAGCAGGGGAGTTAGCGGTATTCTGCGCTGCATTACTCGGCGGTGGATTAGTATTTCTCTGGCACAATGCGGCTCCGGCTGAAATTTATATGGGCGACGTCGGAGCTTTAGGTATCGGCGGTGCGCTCGGCGCCATTGCCTGTTTTATGCACCAGCCTTTTATGTTGGCGATTGTCGGCGGAGTTTTTGTGATCGAAGCGGTCTCGGTTATTTTACAAGTAGCTTACTTTAAACGAACTGGCGGACAGAGATTATTTCTCATGACGCCGATCCATCATCACTTTCAGAAAAAAGGTTGGGCGACGACGAAGGTCGTCGTGCGTTTCTGGATTCTCTCACTTTTCTTCGGCCTCTTAGGCCTACTCGCCTTAAAAATTCGATGAACGAATTGCCCGCATCACTCCGCACGCGTTTAATTCGCCCCGCCGCCATTTTAGGTTCGGGGGTGAGTGGTCGTGCGGTCGCGGATGCACTGAGCCTAGCGGGTTTTGCTTCCGTCATTTATGATGAGAAAGGTGAGAACCGCCAATTTGGTCCGGATGAAGCAGGGCGTCATGATTTATTAATTTACAGTCCAGGATTTGCGCAGTCGCACCCTTGGCTCTTGGCCGCACGTCGTGCGGGTCTGCATTGTTTAAGTGAATTAGATTTTGGTGCCATTATGTGGTGCGGTGCCTCGATTGCCATCACAGGTACCAACGGCAAAACAACCCTTACCGAATTTTTATCCTTCGCGCACAAGCGCGCGGGACTTAACGCCATCGCCTGCGGTAATGTGGGTCTGCCCATAACGGCTCTTTCTAATACCTCTTCCAACGCCGCGTTTTTAGCGGTCGTCGAAGTCAGTTCATTCCAAGGTGAAGACTTACGTCACTTTACTCCTGAGGCAGTGTTATGGACTAATTTCGATGAGGATCACTTGGACCGTCACGGTGATTTGGAAAGTTATTTTCGTGCTAAGTATAAACTCATCGAGCGAATGATTCCTGGTGGTATCTTAATCGTCGGTGAATCCGTCGTGGCTTACGCGGAAAAATTCGGAATTTCCTTACCGGCAGAAACCATTGTGGCAACGCGCGACGAGGTGAATGGAAAAATTCCTGCTGGATCTATTTTTGAATCGTGGCCCCAACGTGAAAATTGGTCACTTGCTGTTAAATACTGGCAAGCCAAGGGTATTCCGCTGCGCATTCTTGAAGAGTCCGCTAAATTATTCCGTCCAGCACCCCATCGACTCAAAAAAGTCGCGGAAGCTCGTGGTATTGAATTTTGGAATGACTCCAAAGGCACTAATTTCCACGCAGTTTACGCTGCCTTATCTCAATTTGATATTCCGGTCCGCTGGATTGGTGGCGGCAAATGGAAGGGTGGAGACCTAAAACGTTTTGCAGAACAAGTAAGTCCCAAAATCGAGTCCGCTTACTTAATTGGTGAGACCGCCCCAGACTTATTAAAAACTTTTGAAGCCCTTGGTAAACCCGCCCGCATTTATAATTCATTGCAAGATGCGGTGGTTGCGGCGGCCAAAGATGCCCATGGCCCAATGGCTATTTTACTCAGTCCTGGATTTTCCAGCTTCGATCAATTTGCAGGTTACGCTGAACGCGGTGTCGTGTTCGAACGCGCTGCTGTCGCTTTATCCAACCGAATATAATTTCTCCTAACCCAAACCAAACACATACCATGCGTCCTATCCTCACCGTCAGTGCCGTTGTTCTCCTACACCTCTGCGTCATCGCCGTACTCGTCGGAGTCAACGGTTGCCGCAGCACGAGTGGCTTCGAAAGAGATCCAGATCTTGCTGCTTACTCAGCAGGTGCTCGGACTTCTGCTCCAGCTATCTCGACCGTTGCTCCTCAGCCCGTCACCGCGGGTCCTGGTGGCGTTCACATCGCTGTTAAAGGCGAAACCTTACAACTCGTCGCTGCTCGCGAGAGAGTTGCGCTTAAGGATTTAGCTGCAGCGAACGGATTGCCTCTGAACGCGGCCCTCAAGCCTGGCCAGAAATTAAAAATTCCTGCCGCTAAGCCTGCGAAGTCGAAGTCTTCACAGAAGTAATTCTCGGTTATAATCCACTATGATTATCGCAGCCAAACAGGAGACGCCCGGTTCACTCCGGAGCTACTCGGTGGGGATTGCGATAATCACGGTGGCTTTAATCGTGTTCGGTTTAGTCAATCAATACAGTGCTGGCATTTCGCTCTCAGCCCAAAATCGTACCGCCGCTTTTGACCGACAGTTAGCTTACATTCCCTTCGCGCTCTTCGCCGCTTGGCTCGCTTATCGAGTTAACCTCGATCGCCTGCGCGACTACCGCTGGCCCATTTTTTGGGGGGCACTGGGTTTAATGGCCCTCGCTCGCGTTCCGGGAATCGGCGTAACCGTGAATGGCTCGTGGCGATGGATTGATTTTGGATTTTTCAGATTACAGCCCTCTGATATCGGAAAACTCGCGCTGATTATTTTTCTCTCAGACTTCTTAGCAAGAATGCAGCGTCATACGATGCCGGCTAAGTTTAAGATTTATCAGCTGAGCGATCGCGGGGCTGTTTTTTTTACACCGAAAGGGTGGATTGATTTTCGTGAAGGTTTTTTAAAACCTTGTGGAGTCATCACTGCGATTTGTGCCATGATTGCATTGGGACCTGATTTGGGAACGATTATTCTGTGTCTCGCCGTCGGTGGATTGATGATGTTTATCTCCGGTGTTCGTTGGAAGTACACAATTCCGACAGTCATCTTTGTCATTACTTTATTAGTCATTGTCGTTATGAATTGGGGCAGTCGTATGCGTCGAATCACGTCCTTCATGGATCCGTGGGGACGCCGCGCCGATGAAGCTTATCAATTATTTGAAGGCATGGTCGCATTTGGTGTTGGCGGAATCACGGGCAAGGGCGCTGCGAATGGCTTACAGGTGCGTTCTTATTTACCCGAAGCGCACACGGACTTCGTCTTAGCAAACATCGG
>JBBAUU010000055.1:0-9134 GCA_040398065.1 Opitutales bacterium
CTTCTGGCAGTCTCGCGCCTACCGTAAACATTCTCGGCGGCACATTGGAATTGGGTAACGGCGATAATCAAATTCCTGCCGGCGGTTTCCTTAACGGTACCACCACACTTAATCTCGATGCAAGCGGCGGAAGCCCTGAACTGATCGCCAACGGCGTAAAAGTGGATCTCGATGCGGTTGTTAATTTAATTAATTCCGGTGCCACCATCTCTGGTTCTAAAGGCACCTCTAGTTACAGTTTTAATTTCATAAAAGATATTATCGGTCAGGACAATTCCTCCGCTACCATCAGCGCAACCGACATGATCACGGGCGCAAATTCACGTATCAATGTCGGCACGGATGCCGTACTGACAATTTCAGGATCATTTATTGATGATGGAGCTAATGCGACCCAGATTACAAAAAATGGTGCCGGAACCTTGGAGTTCACGGGCACTACTCCCAACACCTACACAGGCGCCACCACCGTTAATGCTGGAACGCTTAATCTTTATGCGGACGTGTTATCGGGCAGCTCAACCGCTATCACCATTAACAACGGCGCGAATTTAACTGCGGTAAACTTAGGCGCCAATGTATCGCTTACCGTAGCCACAGGCGGTGCCGCTGATCTGTCTGGAACGGCCTTAGAGGTAAAAGACCTGAGTGGTGCAGGTTCAGTTGTTCTGTCAGGTAGTACACCTACGCTGACTGTCGGCTCCGGCACATTCGCTGGTAATCTCAGTAGCACGGATATCGCTTCCCTTGTTAAAACGGGTGCGGGTACCTTAACCATCAGTGGTAACAATGCCTTAACGGGTTCTGTCACCCTCAACGCAGGTATCGTTAGTGTCGATAATCTGAGCGCGTTAAGTGCCGCCAGCGAGCTGCCTGAAAACCTGGTATTCCAAGGTGGTAGTTTGGAATACACGGGCGCGGAAACTACGATGACTCGTGGCTTCAAGGTGGATAATGGTGGCGCCGGCTTTAAGGCGAGTGGGACAGGTGCTTTAACCATCACAGGCGACATGGATTTTGCCGATACTTCGGCATCGAATCGCACACTCTCACTCGGTGGTACGACTGATATCGCCATCGAAAATATTTATAATCCTGGTCAAATCAGTGCAGCAGATGTCAGTAAACTTTTCACAAAATTAGTAAAACAAGAAACCAATAAGTGGATCGTGCTCGGCGCAGGTGCTGGCTTTGTCGACGATGCTCAAACGGAAATCGACATTCAAAATGGCGAACTTGGCTTCGCGATGGCTGCATTGGGTACCAAATCTACGATTACACTCGGAGCTACTGGGGTGGGTGCTACAGCAACGCTGAGTTGGGTTAGCGGAAATACCGAAGACGTGTCTGATCGAACAAATTTAAGAGCTGCATCAAACGCTGCCTTTAATGTTCCAACAGATACTACCGTTACTTTTGACTTTGCACTTAACGGAGGTAATCCAACTACCGCCCGTGTCACAAAAACCGGTGCGGGTACACTTAATTTAAATGAAAGCAACTTATTTAGTGGCGAATTCACCATCAGCGGCGGTATGGTTAAAGCGGGTGCGGTCGGCTCAATGGGTTCTGGAAATGTCATTGTGAATTCCAATTCCACGTTGGTGGTAAATGCGGCTATTACTAACACGATTAATTCTGGTGGTACGATCACCACCGATAACGCCAATCAGTCTATCCAAGATGCCACTATTATGAGTGGTGGTACACTCGTGCCTGGTGGTGATGTAATCGGTACAATGACCGTTCGTAATCTCACTCTCCAAGGTGGCTCAACCGTCAATTGGCAAATAAGTAATGCGACGGGTGCCGTGGATAAAGACTACGCTCAACGCGGTATTGGCTATGATACATTCATCCTTAATAGCTTAGTCCTTACGGGTGCATTGGGTAACCCTGTACATATTAAAGTTCAAAATACCGCGGAAGGCCCAGCCTCTAACTTTGATAAGACTGCCGTTCAAACATTCCAATTTGCGAAACTGAGCGAAAAATTAAGTTTAGAATACGCCTCTCATATCACCGATTTGTTCGAAATTGATGCGACAGAGTTCGAATATATCAATGGTCTGCAAACTGACCACCTTGTCTGGTACATGACCTTGTCCGCCGATCGCGAATATCTTTACGTGGTAGCAGTACCAGAGCCTTCGACTTACGGCCTCGGCCTCGGTGCACTCGCTATGGCGTTTGCTGCCGTTCGCCGCCGTAAACAGAAAAAGAATTCGCCTGCCGTCTAATCTTTAAAACCTAACGGTCCGAATTAAGAATTTTTTGTACCACTCGCGGTACTTGAATTCTTCTTTTCCTGCATCCGGTTCTTCATCTGCTCTTCCAACGCATCCATGAGTTTTTCAATTAATTCAATTTTGAGTTTTGGGTCAGCCAATTGAATCGCTTTACGGATTTCGATTCTCAACTCATCCGTTCCCGAGCGCACGGCGCTCAAGGCATCCTTTTTCTCCCCGCTAGCTGACTCCTGCAGCCTTTTGCGGGCCTCGGCTAGGCGTTCTCTCGCGGCGATTACATTCTCGTTCTGATTAGCCTTCCGCCAGGCCAAACCAAAGGCCGTGATCTCATCTTTAGTCACCCCGGTAACGGTTAGTTTGGTGAAGTCAGGACCCTTGTTCTGATTGCCTTTTTCGACACTGGTTGCCTCAGCTTTAGGAGCCGATTCTTTAGCAGCAAAACAAGGTATTAACAATAATGAGCCGGCTAAATAAATGTGAGGTAATATTCGCATACAATTTAAACACTTTCTTCGAATTAAAGTTTCATGAGGCCAAAAAAAAGACCCCGTTGCCGGGGTCTTTTGGATGAGAAGATTTTTTGAATTACTTAGTCGCAGGTGCGGCTGCTTCGGCTGCTTTCTTCTTATTCTTTTTAGCGATCGCTTCCTTAACCCAGAAATCGGTAATCTTCTTAGCTACATCTGCAAGTTCTGGGGACTTTTTGAGTACCGCATCAGCACGTGCTTTGGAGAATGCTTTATCAGCGTCTTTGGCTTTTTTGTCGGCTGCAGCTTTATCGGCTGGAGCAGCAGACTTTGCTTCGGCCTTAGCGGCTTCAGCAGCAGCCTTAAGGGCTTTAATTTCGGGATCGTTATTCTCGATGCCTACGCGTGTGTTAATGTATTTTTGGTAGTCTTCATCCGAGACACCAGGAATTTTGGTGCTCTTGACTGCTTCGGCAGGAGCAGCAGCGGCTGCAGCAGGCGCTGCAGTGGTTGCAGCAGGTTTGGCTTCTTCAGCAGCGAAGAGTCCAGTTGCACTAACGAGGAGGAGGAGGGTGGGGAGTTTCATAGGGGAATATTAAAGAAAATAAGTTTCTCAGATTTGTCCACTATTTCTGCTTAATTGACCGATAATGACAAAAAAGACCCCCGAAATTAATCGGGGGTCTTTGATGTTAGCCTAAATTTAGGCTATTTTACTTGGTTTCAGTTGCGGCAGCAGGAGCAGCAGCGGGTGCATCGCCTTCGGTCTTCTTAGGGGCTTTGGACTTTTTGCTCTTGGTCTTCATGAAGTCGTCCACTTTCTTGGCAACTTCAGCTAAGGAAGGATCAGCTTTAACAATGGCAGCATTGAGTGCTTCGTAATAAGCTTTCTTATCTTTGCTATCTTTAGCAGCCTTCACTTCAGGAGTTTCAGCAGCGGCCTTACGGGCGGCTTGATATTTTTGCATCTCTTCTTTGCTAACGCCTGGAACTTCCTGCATTGCGCCTTTTTTGCCTTCAGCTTTTTCGGGCTTGTCGCCTTTTTCACCTTTAGCAGGAGGAGGAGTTCCAGCTGGTGCACCAACAGGAGCGTCTGTAGCCATTAAACTGGCAGCAGTAAGGAGTGAGAGGAGGAGGAATTTGGATTTCATGGGGAGGGTATATTCATCTATAAAACACCTAAGTCTGTCGAGAGTTTCATGAAAACTTAAAAATTATTAAGCACCTTAGTATAGATTATGGTCTCAGGAACTAGGTTTTAAGACTTAACTTACTGAATAACGGCAGGGGGTGGGGCGTTAGGTGCTGGGCCTTCCGCGGTGGGCTCCGGGGGTGGCATCGGCTCGGTTGTGCCTGAATTTGCAGGTGTTGCCGCAGGCTCAATCTTTTCTGGCTTTGCAAATTCTGCTTTGATTAATCCTAGACCTTTTTCTCTCAAGGCAGTCATTTGCTCCAGCGCCGCCGGCTTTTCTTCGTCGCTCATCGTCGCCCACTTGTCGCGAAGCTCACGCTGTTGCATCCAGAGTTGTTGAATTTCAGGATTCGCTTCCATCACCTTACGCAATCGACCCCAATTTGCGCCCACGGCATCTTCAAAACTTTTGCGTCCTTCTTCGCGAAAATTTTTATACTTTTCTTCCAGGGCTTCTTTGGCGGCAGTTTTATGACTAGGCTCTTCCACGGGATCTGGCCTAATATTATTTTTGATATCGAGTTTTAAATCCTTAGCAGGGCGCGCAACCGTTCGACTCCCTTCATTCGAGCTACTTATTTCAACTTTTGCCTTCGCGGGTGTCGCACTAACCGGTGCACCTTCAGGGCTAACAAATTTTGCAATTAAGTAACCGCCACCTGCTACCACGAAGATTGTGAGTATCCAAAATAATCCGTTTTTATTCATAGCAGGTGATATCTATATAACACACCATTCCCCGAAATGTTCACCTAAAAAACATCCAGCGCCACCAAGTTCTCGTGTAGGGTAGGGCTAAATAATCCAGGCAGGCTACTTTAAAGGCTGAATCGATTTCTTCAGCTGGGTGTCCTTCCAAGAGCTTGGCCTCAGTAAGAACGATTTCTCCGCGTGCCGCCGCATCGCGAATCTGTGCATATTTTAAAAAGTGCATCACCGTCAGAAAGGTCGTGATTACAGCGAAAACGGCAATCGCACTCAGGAGTCGCGACTTGCTGAATAGTGACAGCAAGAGAAAGAGCGGCCAGGTATTGCCCCAAAAAATAACCAGCGATTCCCATGCACTTAATTTTCCATACTGTCGCTCCCGATGTTGCAAGGCATGCCCCGCTAAGCGCGCCGCCCTCGCTACATCAAAAAGTCTCTTCCCGTAATACACCTCGCTTGATAATTTAATCGCGGGTTCGTGGGCCGCGTAATGATTCGAAAATATCAAAGAAGTTTCATCGACGTTTACCTGCGAGATTTCCCCACGTAAAAGAATAATCTTAGCGGCTTGCTCGCCCGTAATTCCGCGAACTAAAAGTTTGGAGCCATGCTTTTTCTCGAGCGCCTGAATTTTTCGCCAGGCCAGCCATGGACTCAGCCAAGCAAATACGCCCATTAAAATAAGTAGTCCCAGTAATTTTGCTTCAGGATGCATCAGTTGAAAATAGTGGCTTATCGCGGGGGTTCTTTAGATATTTGTTGGGTATCATTGACCTTTATGCCTAGTGCCATCTAAATTGCACTATGAATCAAGAAACGGTCCGCAGCTATTTGCTCGACCTCCAAAATCGCCTCTGCGCGCAATTGGAATCGGTCGACGGCGTCGGACGTTTTAAAGAAGATCAATGGCAACGCACCGAGGGTGGGGGCGGTCGAACACGAACTTTGTCTAACGGCCAGGTTATCGAAAAGGGCGGGGTAGCTTTTTCCGATGTTCAAGGCCACGCACTCCCACCATCCGCCACCGCCACCCGACCCGAATTGGTCGGCCGTTCATTCCGCGCGATGGGCGTCTCGGTCGTTCAACACCCTTTAAATCCTTACTGTCCTACCGCCCATATGAACGTGCGTTTCTTTTGCACCGATGGGCCTTCCCCGGTTTGGTGGTTCGGCGGTGGTTTTGATTTAACGCCGTATTACGGATTCGATGAAGACGTCGTCAGTTGGCACCAAGCCTCCGCTCAGGCTACGGGAAATTACTACGCAAATTTTAAGAAAAATTGTGATGACTATTTTCATCTTAAACATCGCCAAGAACAGCGCGGCGTCGGTGGAGTATTCTTTGATGACTTTACCGAGGGTGGATTTGAAAATGCCTTCGCCATGATGCAAAAAGTCGGCAACGCCTTCGGCCCTGCCTATTGCGAAATTCTGGAGCGCCGAAAATCTTTACCTTACGCCGAACGAGAAAAAACCTGGCAAGAGATTCGTCGCGGTCGTTACGCCGAATTTAATTTGGTCTGGGATCGCGGTACCATTTTCGGCCTCCAATCAGGCGGTCGTACCGAATCTATCTTAATGTCACTCCCTCCCGGAGTGCGCTGGGTTTACGGCCATCAACCCGCCGAAGGCACCGCCGAAGCAAAACTTCTCTCGCATTATCTCAAACCAAGAGATTGGGTATAAAAGCGTATGAATTCCCGTGACCGCTTTTTAGCCGCCCTCCATCGCCGCCATCACGGACGTCCACCGGTGTGGATCATGCGCCAAGCGGGTCGATACTTACCTGAGTACCGAAAACTCAAAGCCCAGTCGGACTTCGTTACAATGGTGCGCACGCCCGATTTAGCCGTTGAAGTAACCTTACAACCTTTACGTCGTTTCGCACAATTAGATGCGGCCATTCTTTTCAGCGATATTTTAGTAATTCCCGAAGCCCTCGGCGTGGGTTATCGCTTTCGTGATGAAGGCGGTATCGCGATGGAGAAATCCCTGCAGACAGAAAATGACTTAGCGTTACTCCAACCTGCGGGTGCCATCGAGCGTCTAGATTATGTTTATAAGGCTTTAAGATTATTAAGAAAAGAATTGGGAACGAATAAAGCACTCCTCGGATTTGCGGGTTCACCGTGGACACTCGCTTGTTATCTGGTCGAGGGTGGCGGATCAGAAGAATTTCCCAAAATGAAATCTTTGGTCAAAACGAACCCCAAGTTTGTTCACCAGATTTTAAATGTTCTCACTCAAACGGTCGCAGGCTATTTAAAAGAACAACTTTTAGCGGGCGCCGATGCGATTCAGATTTTTGATAGCTGGGCCGGTGTCTTAGAAGGAAAGGATTACGAAGAGTTTTCTCTCCGTTACATTCGTGAAGTGATTGCACTTCTCCCGCCCCAAGCCCCCATCATTCTTTATGCTAAAGGTAAGTCGGCCGATGCTGCTGCTTTAGCGAAAACTGGCGTGCCTTGCCTCGGGGTGGATTGGACGATGCCAATTTCAAAAGTACGTGCTTTGGTCGATCGTCCCATTTGTATTCAAGGTAATTTGAATCCTGAATTCATCGTCGGGAAGCCCGATGTCGCCATTCAAGAAACCCAAAAAATCCTGAACGATAATGCGGGCGATCTCGGACATATCTTTAATCTGGGTCATGGCATCACCCCCGATGCCCAAATCGATACTTTAGCCGCAGTTTTGGATACAGTTGTTCATTCAGGCGTTTGACTTTCGGCTCGCTCCTGACTTTCTCAACTTATGTCTCGCAAAGGAATTTTAATCCTCAATTTAGGCTCACCGAAAAGTACCTCCGTACCCGATGTCCGAAATTATTTGCGGGAATTTCTCGGCGACGAACGCGTCATCGATTATCCAGCGGCTTTCCGTTTCGCTCTCCTCGAAGGTATCGTCCTCCGCACGCGCCCTAAAAAATCCGCCGCCGCTTACGCGACGGTTTGGACACCTGAAGGTGCACCTTTATTAGTAACGACCGAAAAGCTTCGCGCGAAATTAGAAAAAGTTACGGGTCTTCCTGTCATCACGGGCATGCGCTATGGAACTCCTTCCTGCGCAGAAGCCGTCCAAAAGGTTATCGATATGGGCATCGATGATTTGTTCGTCATGCCCCAGTACCCGCACTATGCGATGTCTTCTTACGAAACGGTCCTTGTCAAAATTCAAGAAGAACTCAAACGCCTCGCTCCCGATTTAAAGTATCACGTTCTGCAACCTTACTTTAATGACCCCGCTTATATTCAAGCCTTGGTCGAGTCTGCTAAGCCTTGGTTAAATAAGCCTTTCGACAAATTACTTTTCTCCTATCACGGCGTACCCGAGCGACACTTGCGTAAAGGCGATCCCTCCAAGGCCCATTGTACCAAGGTCCCTAATTGCTGTGCCGTCGCCAGCCCTTGCCACGCGACCTGCTATAAACATCAGTGCGTCGAAACCACGCGTCTCTTCACCGCAGCTGCCGGTCTGCGTCCTGAACAAGTCGAAGTCGCATTCCAATCTCGTTTCGGACCAGAAAAATGGGTCCCACCTTACACGGATGAAAGATTAGAAGCTTTGCCTAACGAAGGTGTGAAAAAACTTCTGGTGATGTGCCCAGCTTTCACCGCCGATTGCCTAGAAACCATCGAAGAAATTTGCGAAGAGGGTAAAGAGGATTTCATGCACGCGGGTGGCGAATCGTTTGAACAGATTCCTTGTTTGAATGATCAAGATGTTTACGTGAAATACTTGGCCGACCGTGTGGTGCGTTGGAAACCGAGTCACCACTAAGCGCGAGTGAGCGAACCGATTCAGTTTATTCTAGCTTCGGGCTCGCCGCGTCGCACTGAATTACTGAACGAAGCAGGCATTCCTCATAAAATCGTAGTCTCCAAGGTCACTGAACACGAGGATCCGACCAGCAATCCTCGTGATATGGTTTTGCATAATGCACGCATCAAAGCGGATGCCGTTTCCAAACTACATCCGCACGCATTTATTTTAGGCGCGGATACCACGGTAGCACTGGGTGATCGTGTTTTGAATAAACCCGCGAACTTAGAGGAATCACGTGAAATGCTTCGAAGCTTATCCGGCCGCGAACATACCGTGCACACGGGCGTTTGTTTTATTTACCCGCCTTTAAACATTCACGAGTGTCACGACATCACTGCCTGGGTTCGTTTTAAGCCCTTTGGAGATGATGTGATCACGCAATATCAATCAGTTACTAACACTCTGGATAAAGCGGGTGCGTATGGCATTCAACAGGGCAAAGAATTAATCATCGATGCTTACCAACAACCTATTTCAACGATTATGGGGCTGCCGATTGAATTTGTTGTCCAAAGAATCAAAGCATTGGGTTTGGAAAATCAGTGGAAGCGCTCGTGAGTCGTTCTTGCGGTCTGTGCATTCATAATTAGGTTATTACCGTGTTGCACCCACGATACACCGCGGTCGTTCCGTCAGTATTCGCATTTGTGATTACCGTTATTTTACACCTCACACTCTGGCTCGCCATGCCAT
>JBBAUU010000056.1:0-8906 GCA_040398065.1 Opitutales bacterium
GGGCACTGATTGATCGGGCGCGCTTTGAATCAGTTTCGCGCGGTAGTGTGGTGGTACGTTTCAATCTTTGTCGCGATGGCAGCGTCGTGAATGCAGAAATCCTTCACAGCGATGTCCCCCAGGTGATGGCATTTGCTTGCAAAGACGCGGTCATGGCTCCGGCCCCCTTCGATCACTGGCGCGAAGATATGGTTGCCCTTTTTGGGAATGAGCAGACGGTGACTATCACGTTTCACTACCTTTAAACCTATGACTACACTGGATTGGATTCCCTTTGCCTCTGGTGTGAAGATTTTAGAAACTCACCCGTCTGGATTACTTGCTGTCGAAAAACCTGCGGGTGTTTTGGCCCATCCTAATTCGAGCGAAAAAAAAGAAAAAGAAACGGTCCTCATCGATAGTAATTATTCCTTAGCCGAAGAGGCTTTTCACATTCGTGACGGTAAAGGTGGCGTGAAAAAAGTTTATCTCCTTAACCGTCTCGATTCACCCACAAGCGGAGTTTTACTTTTATGTCTCGATGAAAAATTGGCCGATGCGGTTAAGGAGTTATTTGCTGAATCCAGAGTTTCCAAAAAATACGCCGCCATTGTCAAAGGTCGCGGTCTGCGCAGTCCCCGCGGCACTTGGCAAGATTCCCTCGTGAAATCAGCTGGTCCAGGCGGTGGCGTGCGCTCCTCCGCAAAGTCATCCGGCGGCTCCCAGGCCATCACGGTTTATCAATGGTTACGTGCGGCCCAAAATAATTTACCGCTTTCCTTATTGCAGCTCGAACCGCGCACGGGTCGTACGCATCAATTACGCGTGCAGACGGCTGAGCACGGACATCCGATTCTCGGCGATCGCACCTACGGAGATTTTGATTTCAATAAAACCGCGGGTACGGCTCGTGGATTAAAACGATTATTTCTACACGCTCAATTTACCGAACTTTCTTTGGATTGGCAGGGCGAAAAACTCCACTTCAAAGCTGAATCACCTTTGCCCAAAGAATTTTTAGCGGCCTTAGGTGAATCGGGCGATGGTCCACCCGCGAAAATAAAAAAGCCGACTCCAACGGGCACATCGGTTTCTCCGCGACTGCGTATTCGCCTGTAATTTATTTTCCGCTCCAGGAAATTCTCTGTTCGTGGGCGACAAGGGTTTTCTGTAAATCAGTAAGAGTGATTTTTTGCACAGGAACTTTTTCGCGTAATGCTTGCACAGCGGCATGGCCAGCGGATTGACCTAAGATAATCCACACGGGCTCCATGCGGATGGATGTCATGGCGATGTGACTCGCCGAACAACACACGGGCACGAGCAGATTGGTGCATTCTTCAACTTTGGGAACGATCGCGCGATAGGGCAGAGCGTGTACGCCATCGAAACTAGGATTAGGTTTAAGAATACTGAATTCTCCGCCCCCGATAGAAATCTTTCCTTGATCGGCGTAGGTCGCGTAAGGCCAATCATCG
Source organism: Opitutales bacterium (assembly GCA_040398065.1). GTDB lineage: Bacteria > Verrucomicrobiota > Verrucomicrobiia > Opitutales > UBA953 > UBA953. Next base: position 1,458 of record JBBAUU010000056.1, read on the forward strand.
ATACCGTACGAACCTAGCCCAATGGAATCACTGATTGAGCCCGCGCGACCTTCTAAATCTTTCTGGGTAATGACATAGGTCGACTGCATGCGTCGCGCTTCACGCACATAGAACTGGTGTGGCCAGCCGGCTGTCTCATCAAAAATTCCTGGAGTAAGTCCGGTTTCATTAGCCAGCTTTTTATAAATTTCTGGAACCACTTCATCGGTGCGAAGGAAGTGAACCATGCCGCGAATAAAATCTTGATGGAACTTCCAAATCTTAGAACGGGTTGCCCAATCGCCCGTTGGATATTCCTGATTCGAACCCGCTACCGATTGCGCCCAGAGCGATCGACTGGAGTTTTCGTTAAAGACGCCACCCCCCGGATAGTCTTCTAATTTTCCAGGATGACGCATTTTAAGCCCTGCATTAATTTTAATATTATTTTTAAAGGCCCTACGGAAAATCTCGTACTGACGTGGGTCGTAGTTTTCCGGTGAGCCAAAGGGAATGCGGTCGGGCTGGCGGGAAATCTTCCATCTAAAACAATACGCCATGGTCAGTTTATCAGCCTTGCCAGCACCTTTCGGCTGGTAGTCCTGAAGTAGGGGTAAAAGCCCGCTGGAGGGCTTTCCAGGGGTGTTATAGGGGTCGATATCGTAGGTCACCAGGGCCGGGCGTTCCCCTGCGTAGGATTCATCATAAGTATCTTGGCTTTCGCGACCGTAGGTATGCGAAACTCCAGCCTGTGCCATTAAATCCCCTTCGTAACTGCAATCGATAAATATCCGGGCGGCGATGCGACGAGCTTCAACTTGTTTCGCTTGAGCGGCGGGCGCACCTAAAGAATCGGGCGGAGCTAAATCTAAAGTAATGGATTGGATGCGGGTGTTTTCTTTGACGACTTTATTTAAGCGATGTTCGTAAATCACTTTAATATTTTTTTCTGAACATAACTTCGTGTAAAGTTTTCGCATCGCGACGTTATCGTCATCGATCAATAATTTTAACGCGAGTCCACCCACGCTAGCTTTGGTGCCCCAGTCGATGCGGTGCAGTCCGCCTCCACTCATGCCGCCGAGCCATCGGCTGGGTTCGACAATCACGACGCTAAAACCTTGCTCTGCGACGGAGATCGCCGCGGCGATACCTGAGGCTGTTGCGCTGTAAACACAGACATCAAAATTCTCGGTTGTATTATCGGATTGCGCACGCAGCGCTGCACCGAGCAGGGCAGTGCCACTGAGGGCGATAAAATGACGACGGGGTAGTTTCACCCCGTTACCTTAAAGACCTTCGCAGGGGTCATACAACCCTTGACGAATAACAAAGCGTATAACCCCCGCAGAATCGTGAACATTAAGCTTTCTCATAAGATTTGTGCGGTGGTTTTGAGCGGTTTTGACACTTATATTGAGCGCCACGGCCACTTCTTTACTAGAAAAGCTCTTCGCAATCATCACCGCCACCTCCCGCTCGCGGTCCGTTAACATCATCGCCATCTGATCCACGGATACTTCTGGATTCTTCAGCGCCGTAATGAGTGCATCATTAAACTCGTGACTAAAACAGGTTTCTCCTTGAGCAATAATTTCTAAGGCAGTTTTTAGTCGACTTATATTTTCGTTTTTACTGACAAACCCGCGCACGCCATCGCGAACCAAACACCGCGCAATCTTGCCCTCGATTTTTCCTGAAAAAACTAAAATTTTAATTTCCGGATAGGTATGCTTTAATCGATATAAAACCTCCACCCCACTGATATCGGGTAATCTAATATCTAAAATAAGAATGTCGGGCTGATGTTGGAGCGCTAACTCGACTCCCTCTTTACCCGTCGAAGCCGTGGCCACGACCGCATAATTTAACTTTTCTTCAATCATCTGCCTCAGCATTTCTCTAACGACCGTCTGGTCCTCTATGATCATCACCGATGGATTACGCGGAAGAGTAATATTCTGTGGTATCATTGAAATTAAAATGAGTGATTTAGAGTATAAACAAAACTAAAAGTATATGGGGTGTTTACCCTATTGACATTAGGGGTCGATGGCGGGGTCGACCAGGCCATGGCGTACCGCAAACCGCACCAAGCCTGCGACGTCGTGGACCCCTAATTTACGCATCAGGTTTGCTCGATGGTTCTCCGATGTTTTCAAGCTGATGTTGAGTTGGCTCGCGACTTCTTTACTACTATTACTTCGGGCAATGAGCACGGTGATTTCTCGTTCCCGCGGCGTCAATAATTCGATCATGGAGTCAGCATGCGAATTGGGTTTAGCGAGTGCCTCCCGCACGGTCTGACTAAAGGTATCGTTGTACCAGTTTTCGCCTTGAGAAACTTTATCGAGTGCTTGCCGAAGTTCTGTGAGTGACGAATTTTTATTAACAAACCCATGCATGCCTTCTTGGATCAGCCCGCGAATAATTTGTGGCTCTTGCTTGGCAGAGAACACCACCACGCGCATTCGGGGAATCGATTTATTTAATCGTCGCAAAACTTCGATACCACTTAAACCCGGCATCAAGACATCGAGCAATAAAACATCGGGTCTTAATTGTAGTGCTAATTCCACCGCCCTTTGTCCCTCAGCCGCCGTACCCACAATTTTGAACTGATTATAGGATTGGAGTACTTCCGTAATCATTTCTCGAATCGCTGCCTGATCTTCGACAATTAGAATCGTCTTACGTAAATCAGCCGCAGGAAGTGGCGGTGGGGCTAGGTCTCTGGGCTTTTTCTTAAAGTTATCTTTTAGAGAGTTTTTCATAAATTAAAGGGTATTTCATGGGTAGATTTGGTCTAAGCAACCGCGACAACTTGGGCATTATGCTCCACAGAAAGGGTGGGGGTTTATGGTAAAATCGTGTGAGGCTTGACTGTCCGAAAAAACACATAAAATGAAGACTATGGAAAACACCTCACGTCTCGTCGCTGAAGCTGACCAAATTGATGCTGCTTCATTCTACCGTAAAACCTACGGCCTCGTTGCCTTAGCCTTCGCCGGTTTCGCTGGTTTGCTTTATCTCTTCTTTGTTACGCCTATTGCGGGAATCTTCATGAATACCCTAGGCTCATTGTATAACTCCCTAGGTGGTTTTTCATGGCTTATCGTTCTTGGAGTATTCTGGGCTGGTACCTACTTCGCTCAAAAACTCGCTGCAAATAGAGCTTCCCGCGAATCTCAGTACGCCGGTCTTGGACTCTATGTTTTCTTAGAAGCCCTCATATTTATTCCTTTAATCTCTATTGTGGCAGTGACCACCAAGGGAAATGTCGGTGACATTCTTATCCCAGCTTGCGCACTTACTGGTGCCTTAGTTCTTGGTCTCACTCTCGCCGTGCAATTAACCCGAGTAGATTTCTCGTTTTTACGTATCGTCATTGTGATTGGTTCCATTTGTGCCATCGGCGCCGTGATTATGTTTAGCATTATGGGTATCAACCCTGGCACATGGTTCGCCTTAGCGATGATTCTCCTGATGGCTACGGTCATTCTTTACCAAACCCACGTGATCAAGAATCAGTGCAGCACTGAAGACTACGTGATGGCTGCCTTTATTTTATTCTCCGCCTTCGTAACCTTACTCTTTTACGTGATCCAATTCTTCATGGGTCGCCGCAGCGAGTAATCACGGACGCTCTGCGATATAAAAGCGGGTTTCCCCTGCGAAGTTTTTAACGCGGGAATCTTCCAAAGCTACTTCTGACCGAAGTGGGCTTTGGATGATTTTAAATCCAGCATTCAGAAGTTCCTGACGGGTTTCACTCTCCGTGCTGCTATGCATGAAAACGGGAGTGGAATCGGTTTCATGCCAGCGATCGCCTTTTTGACATCCCGGCAGAACGGACTCGTTTTTCCATAAGTCCACATGCTCGCCTTTTTCGCGATCATTCGCCGTGAAAAGAAATTTTCCTCCCGGTTTAAGCACCCGATAAATCTCCGCCAACGCCTCCACGCGGTCGGTTCGACCCCGCAGGCACATGAGTCCATTAAACGCAAAGACCACGCCATCCCAGGACCAATCAGGATACGTTAATCGACAGGCATTGGCGATTTCGATGGTCGCAGATTGAGCCATACCCGCTTCGGCAAACACCCCCTTGGTGATATCCACCATCACAGGTGAAAAATCAGTCACGGTTAGATGATGGTAGCCCTCTTTCGCTAGGCCTAATCCCACCCGACCCCCACCACACCCGAGCTCCAAAATTTTCGCGGATTTATTTGGAAAGGTTTGATGAATCAAAATCCGTTCCGATGCCCAGAGACCGACCTGCACCGCCGCTCGCGCATAATTGAGCGCGGTTTGTGCATTGAGCCAGTGGGCTTGGCGGTCGTCTGCCATAAACATATTTCAAGCCACTCTTGCCAATTGCGCAACCCTAGGAAAATCTTACGCATGCTTCGAATTGCTTTAATCGCTCTGACCTTGGCGTTCAGTTCTTGCGATCAGCCCGCGAAACCCTCTGCCAATAAGGTTATTCAAGAAGCGGGTATTGATACGCTTTTTACGATTCAACAAGGAAGTAAAGTGACTCAGCTCAAGATTGCTGGCACCGACCTCGAAAAGAGTCGCGGGCTGATGGGCGTTGCGAAATTACCAACGGATACAGGGATGATTTTCATGTATGAGGCCGATCAAGTGATGCGCTTTTGGATGAAGGATACGCCGCTGGATTTGGATATCGCCTTCGTGCAGGCCGATGGAGTGATTGCCGAAATCAGAACGATGAAAGCCGAAGATCTTACCGAAGTGGCTTCGCAGTCCTCACGCATTCGCTTCTGCATCGAAATGTCCGCTGGTTGGTATGCCGCTTCGCAAGTGAAAGCCGGTGATACCATTAACCTTGCTCAACTTAAACAGGCTCTAATAGCTCGCGGCTTTAACGTGCAGCGATACTTTTCGGTGACTTCAGAGCGCGCGCCAAATCGCCAATAAAATAGCACAGATTAACCAACCACTCAGAACGAACGCTAAGGCGATCCGTTCGTAGTAAGTGGTTAAAAACAATTTCATGGGGTCGGGGCAAGTTTCGCCGCACTGAATTTTAAATATTCAGTCAATCGAAGAAGGTGAACCGGTGAAGGTGAACCGGCGATAGGTGCCAGAGCTTGTTCGGCTTGAGCAATTTCTCCATCGAGAACTCGGAAACATTCTCTCCACGTTTCAGCGGAAATAACTTTCCGTGAATCGGCGCCCTGACGGAGCTCTCCAGCGGGATCGCCGCCGCGACGATTGCGTTCCAAGATCATCGGTAAGGTAAGTTTTCCGCTCGCTGCATCTGTTCCTAAAGTTTTCCCCGCCCGTTTGTCGTCTTGTAATAAATCAACGAAGTCATCGTAGATTTGATACGCAATACCGAGGTGCGATCCAAACTGCGCACAGGCTTCAATGTGTTCACGGGGATGACCGGCTAAAAGGGCACCGACGCGACAGGAGGCTTCAAATAATACGGCCGTTTTCATGCGGATTTGCTTATGATATTCCTCCAACGTTAATGCCGTATTACCCCGTGCAAAAGTTTGGCAGACTTCGCCCGAACAGACATCGCGCGAGGCGCGTGCCACAATCGAACAGATTTCTGATGACGTGTGTTCACTGGCTAAGACCAGTGCGTGCGCAAATAACGCATCACCAAATAATACCGCCGCATGGGCGCCGTGGGTTCGGTTCGGTGTATCCGCTCCATGTCGTTTATCAGCTCCGTCCAACACATCGTCGTGAATCAAAGTGGCTAAATGTACCAGTTCAACAATCGCCGCTCCTTTAATGAGTGAAGCGTGTGGACCCACTCCGGCACCCGAACCAAAAGCTAATAGGGGGCGTAATCTTTTTCCAGGATGTGCTAAAACTCCGCGAAGCAATGGATGCACTTCGGGCTCGAAGCAGCTTTCTTGTTCTTCAAGAAAAGTTTTCAGCGCCGCGAAGTGGGCCTCAAATCCTGCATGGAGGTCGATGTTCACTTTCGCAAAGTGTCCCAGCCACGCAACGCTGGCAAGTGCTAGGTTGCATCTAAGGTATAATTTTAAAAGACCTCTAGATTAGTCTAAGGAACTGATATCACCATCCGTCGAGGGCGGACTCGATTTTGGCTTAGAAGCAGGCTTTTTCACATTTTTTTCACTATCTTCTTCGTCATCCTCATCGTCTACATCATAAGGCTCATCTTCCTCAGGATACGGTGTGTCGCCACGTGCGACTCGTTTGCGACGCACCAGCACGCTACCCAGTCCAATCGCGAGTAAATAGAAACCAAAGAGAATACTGGTTAAAATCGCCAACGAAATGATATCCCCAATCGGCGTAAGTACACCAACCACGATGACGATACCAAAAAGCATCCCGCGCCAATGCTGGAGCAGAGTTTTTGGACGAACAATTTCCGTCCACATTAAAATGATCAGCGCCAACGGAAACTGGAAAGTGATTCCGGTGATTAAACTCATCATGGTGACGAGCCCAAAGTAGTCAGAGGCTTTCCAAATCACTTCCATGCCCATGCCGGAGGCGAAATGGTGCCAGACTTGAATGGAAATAGGGGTCAGCCAGAAAAACGCGAGCGCCGCTCCCGCTAAGAACAGAAAAAAGGCGGCAATACAAAATGGAATCAATGCCTTCTTCTCTTTCGCCGTTAACGCCGGCCCAACGAACCGCGCCGTTTCATAAAGAAAGACTGGAGAGGCCACCGCTACGCCCGCTGAGAATGCCGCGTACATTAAAACCGACCACACACCCATGAAAGTGAATTCTTTGAGTTCGCCCATAGACTTTAACGACTCATCTGCCCGCCCCATAATAAAGTGCAGTGGTGAGGTCTCCGGATTTTTAGCCCAATTTAAGGGCAGGCTGAGCAGGGTGGGAATATACTCATAGTAAATCAGAGCTACCACCATTCCGACCGCAAAGACCGTTAAAACACGAATCACCGAAACACGCAAATCCTCGATATGCTCGAGGAAAGTCATTTCGCTACGCTCTCTTTTTCTACGGATGAGTGAGGAAAGCATGATTAGACAGTGAGGAGAGCTTTGATGTCATCTAAGCTGATGGCTGAGGAGACAGAGTCTGACTCACTCAAGAGTTTACGCAACATTTCTGACTTCGATTTCTGTAAATCCATCACGCGTTCTTCAATCGTCCCAGTCGCAATTAATTTAATGCTGGTAACCGTACGCGTCTGTCCAATGCGGTGCGCACGGTCCGTGGCCTGAGCTTCTGCGGCCGGATTCCACCAAGGGTCGAAGTGAACCACGGTATCTGCCCCGGTGAGATTAAGCCCGGTTCCACCTGCTTTAAGTGACATGAGCATAACCGGAATATCAGGCGAGCTGTTAAATTTATCGCAAACGGATTGGCGATCAGTCGTCGAACCATCGAGGTAGCAATATTTGATGCCTCTTTCTTCGAGTGCTTTCCTGAGAATCTTTAGTGCCGATACGAAAGTGGAGAACACCAACATGC
>JBBAUU010000057.1:0-8863 GCA_040398065.1 Opitutales bacterium
GATTTACGCCGTGTTTCTGATTCCCGAATTCTCGCGGCTGAGTTAAAAGAGAAGAGTGGCACACTCGGTATGGATGTCGAAAAAATCGTGAGTCGCTTCGATGCGCGCACCCGCGAAGTCAAAGCTTCGACCATCGCTGCGGCAGATAACTTGGCCAAAGATTTAGCGGTTCGTGCCGAAGCCTTGAAAGAACTCGCTATCACGAAGGCCGATGTGGGCGCCGACACTTTAGAAGAATTGCAGGGCTTACTCAACAAAGCTGCGGAAATTCTAGAGTCGTTACGTCGCTCCGACGCAGCCGCGATCGCTTAATTAACGCTTTGTTAATTTTTCTACCAAGTTGCGGACTTCGTCCTCAATTTTTGGTAGAACGGTGTGCGGCTCTTCAAAGTCGATATCGTGAAAATGCCAGTAATTAATTTTGTCGGCCCACTCGGGATGTGAACTTTGCATCATCTCGTAGTGTTCGTCTTTTTTAAGCGCTACAATGTGATGGGCTTTCTTTAAGTCCTTGAGCTGAAGCTGTACCGGCGCACGCCCCGTGAGCTCCAGAGGGATGCCCAGCGTGGTGAGTCGTTCATGCGTATCGGTTGAGATCAGGGTAGGCTCGTCGGCGACAATGGAGGTCAGCAACCCCCGGGAAAATGCCCTTGCTGACAGGCCCTTTTCGAGGGCATGCCAATTAAAAATAGCCTCGGCGTGGCGACTTCGGTAGAAATTCCCAGTACAAATGAATAGAACTAGGGTTTCCTTGTAATCTGCGCTTGTGCGGGAGGGCATCGTTAGTAGAGTTCGTGAACATAACTAAATCGCCATGGCACGCAAACTGTTCGTTCTTTCTGTACTCACTTTCACTTTAGTAGGCTGCATGGGCCCTGAAAAAGGTCCTAGCCCTGTTACTGACACCGGTCTCTCGGGTTTCGGTAACGCCCCTGCTTTTGATACGCTGACTCCTCTGAGCCCATCATCAGGCTCAACGACTAAGTCGACTTCCACCAAGAAGTCCAAAGGCAAGTTGCCTCTGAACAGTTCGAGCCAGAAGTAATTTCTTACGACCTGATTAAAATCAGAGTAAGGAAACTTCGGTAACAAAAGTTTCTGTCCGACCGGGCTCCGCAAAACGGAGCCCATTTTTATGCTCAGTGCTATTGGGTGGGCCCATCCAAGGTTCGACGCAATAGAACGGCGCTTCCGCATCAGGCGTCCATGTGACGACCGCCGCCCAACTATCGGGTATGGGCTCTTCGCCAACCTTCACTGAAATATTTTCGTCACCAGACTTTGGTCCGAAAACCACCAGCGCATCTTTGAGATTGGTGAAGATGCAATCAGGCAATCCAGGATTATCGAAAGTGAATTCATTGGCACCTTTGAGATCCGCAAACGGAATAAGCTTTCCATCGGCCGCGTGTCTCCACTGTTTTTTAGAGGGGATTTTAATGGTGTAGTCGCTGCGACTTAAACCCTTATGCCAGGGTAAAGTGAAGTAGAAGTGATGTCCGGCACACCAAGGCAGCGGTTGTTGATCGCGATTTTCAAACTCGAAAGTGCAACGCACAAATAATTCGCGGAACTCATAGCGCACGCGGAATTCATATTTAAAAGGATAACAAGCTTCCGCTCGAGCATTGGGCACTAAGCGAAGCAACGCATGTTTATCGCTGGTTTCGATAAATTCGAATTCACAATCCCGCGCAAAGCCGTGCTGAGGCATGGGACGTTTAACCCCTGCATCGTCTTTCCAAAAAAACTTTTCACCGTCGGCGTAATTGCGACCCATGAAAGGGAAGAGGATAGGATTTCCCCCACGCACTAAACCAATTTTATCTTGAGCAAAATCTGCACCCTCGGGCCAGTGGAGAATGTTTCTTACCCCCGTCGGTAAATTAAGTTTCCAGTGAATGAGTCGAGCTCCGCGAGTGAGACAGGTTTCATAAGTGGATGCCCCAACCGTCCATCGCTCCATGGGAACATTGTTCACAGTAAATTTTTCCATGCTTCAGCCAAAACCTAAGAGTGATTGAAGGCAAACGTGGAATCTAAAATTATTTTTTGGACATTAAATAATGACAGACCATCCACTGCTCGCCCTTTTCGAAATTCCAGAGTTCGGCACAGGACATAAAAAAGATGCGCCAGTAGGCCAGCCATTGGCGGGCTTTTTTAGGTCCATAGGTTTCCGCGAAAATACTCAAAATCTTTTCGCGATGTTGATCGGTATTCTGTAGCCAATGTTCGGCGGTTTGCCCGTAGTGTCGCCCAGGCACTTCCCATTGGGTTTCTAATTTAAGATCATCCTGAAAATGACCCGCTAGATTATTGGAGGGCATGATGCCACCCGTGAAAAAGTGGCGCGACATCCAATCGGTGCCGTCTTTGGACTCGAAGTGATAAGCGCAGTCGCGATGAGTGAAGACGTGGAAAAAGAGCTTACCATCAGCCTTCAGCCAGGTGCTGATACGACGAAACAGTTCCTGCCAATTTTTCATGTGCTCAAACATTTCCACCGAAACGACGCGATCAAACGTATCGGGCGAAATCGAAAATTGATTCATATCACAGGTGATGACGGTGACGTTATTGAATCCACGAATTTTGCACTGACCCAAAATATACTCTCGCTGGGAAGCAGAATTTGAAACGCTTGTGATTTGCGCTTGGGGATATTTCTCAGCCATCCACAGCGTGAGCGAGCCCCAGCCACAGCCTAATTCAAGAATCTTCTGCCCGTCTTTCAATTCAGCACGTGTGCAAGTCAGTTCAAACATGGCCTCTTCCGCCACCTTGATGGATTCATCGCCTTGCTTATAAAAACAGGAAGAGTACTTAAGGCGTGGACCGAGACAGAGCTGATAAAATGCCGCTGGGACTTCGTAGTGCTGTTCGTTGGCCGCCTTGGTTTCAATGGCGACGGGCATCTTTTTTAATTCTTCGGCAAATTGTGAAACTCTTTTGAGTCGCTCCATTTGATCCGCAGCTCGCTCATCCTTTAATCGCTGTTTCAGTAATTTTCGAATGCCTCGGCGAATAATAAAATCGGGTAAAATATCCCAACCGAGTAAGGTGTCGATAAAAGGCATGGGGTCACCCTAATGGAGCCAACCCCACTGGCAAACCTAAGGTTAAATTTTGCGCTTAGGTTTTTTAGGCCAAAAGGCGGGGACCGCGGACTGGTAAATTTTATAATTCTCACCCTTGGAATCGCTGAGATGCTTTTCCGTTAAAGATACACCGGTAACTCTGGTTAATAGGTAATACATAAAACCGGCGCAGAGGATGCCCGGGATCGCATAGAAATCGTCATTGTAGCTGAGTAGCGCAAAGCCGACCCAGGTCAGCCACTCGAAGAAATAATTGGGATGCCGCGTCCAAGCCCAGAGGCCCGTATTGCAAACTTCACCCTTCGATGCGTTCAACTTGAAGTTTTTTAATTGGCGATCGGCAACGAATTCTCCCACCAGGGCAACGAAGGTTACCACAATGCCGACCCAGTGGATGGGGAGTAGGGATTTTTCGGTGTGTAAAATAGAGGAGATAAATGGCGTACAAAGAAACGTTAAAGCAACCCCTTGAATCATGTAGAACCGAAACATTTCAGAATATAATCTGCCAGCCCATTCCTGACGCATTTTGATGTACCGTCCGTCTTCGTGACGAATATCCTTAAAAATTCTTTTAGCGAGGTGCGTGCCCAGACGGAAGCTCCATAATAAAACGAATGTAATTAAAATGATCGTCGAATCATTCCAGTTAAACGGATGTCTGATCAGGTAATGGACGCACAAAATGGAAAAGAAATAAGCCCAAAAAGCATCCACAATCGACCAATTGTCTAATTCTTTAGCAACCCACCAAATGACTGCAAAAAAGATGAAAGAATAGCACAGGAGGCGTAGCGATTCTATGACGAGGTCGAATATCATTTAAAGTTTAGCGAGTGATGAAGCGTTTAAAGATTAGAACGAGAATCTTATAAACTATCCACGTAGCCCATGGGATTACAATAAGCCAGCCTAACAACGCATGGAGACCCATTTGGCAAAATTTTGACACAAAATTGGCAAATGACTGACTGAACTCTGCTTTCATTTGAGCGATTTCAATCACTTGAGCTTCTGCTCCAGTAATTTTTTCTCCGAGTCGAATCCACGGAATAATTAAAGCAATCTGCAGCGGATAACTAAAATAATTGATAATCTGCATGACGACGTGATTGAGACGGAAAATTTTTCCGGCCAATAGGCATAAGATGGTCGTCGTCCCGATAAACGGATTTACCGCAATGGCTAAACTCACCGCACAAGCTAACGCCAAATCTTTAGCAGTAATGCCTTGTTTGAGTTCCGCTACCAACGGATCCTTAACTTTTCTTTTAAACCACCCAGCAATGCGACTCATTAGCTGGATTTCTTAGTGAAGAATATCTTAGTGAGATTAGATTCGTTTGAATTACTAAAAAGACAGCTGAGCGCATAACCTGCGATGGCGAAATTGCCGAGTAACATCAGCGCAACCAGCCAGCCGAAGCGTACAAAATTATTATTTTCGCGCCAGGCCACATAGAGCCAGAAAGCCAGAAACCCAAAGTAGGCATCAAACATCGTCGCTAAACCCCAAGGCTCGGAGCAGACGGTAATGTAGCCGTCGATAACATTGAGTCCTTGATTGCCGGCGTATTGCGGCAGCGAAGTGATGGAGGGAACCGTGCAGGCGTACCACGACACCCAGGTCATTGCGATGAGGACTAAAACAAAGTAACCAATGAGAGCTCGGCGGGTATTCATATTTGTATTAGGATAAGATAATAAGGTTAAACGATTATAAGAGTAATGCAAGAGGCACGAGATTTAGTTTTGTCGCTATGTCGCTTATCCCCCTTGTCCCCGTGTCACCATGTCACCTTGTCCCCTCATTCGACCCAATTAGGTCGAATGTACACCGCCTGCACTACACCGATGTTTCGATGGGCAAAGGCGGCCTCACAATAACGGAAGTAGAGCCTCCACTTGCGGATAAATTGTTCGTCGAAACCCATTCCGCGAACCTTATCTAAATTTTTCTCAAACGCCTCACACCAGGTATCCAGCGTACGCGCGTAATCTAAACCGAATTCTTCCAGACGATGTAATTGAAAACCGCCGCGTTCAGTCATGAGTTGGTTGACGCGATTAATAGAAAGTAAAAGCGATCCCGGAAAAATGTGCTTCTGAATAAAATCTACACCCTTACGGAATTGTTCGTAGCGACTGTCGGGACAAGTAATATACTGAAATGCGGCAATGCCGTTCTGTTTCAGTAATCGTCCCACGCTTCCGCAAAACTCGGGTAAGTATTGATGTCCCAGCGCCTCCATCATCTCAATGGAAACACATTTATCATACGAACCTTGGTGGGTCCGAAAATCTTCGAGTCTTACTTCAATCTTATCACTGAGGCCTGCCGACTTAACTCGCTCTGACGCTAAATCAAATTGCGCTTTAGAAATAGTAAGCGTGGTGACGCGACAGCCATAATTTTTCACCGCTTGAATGGCCCATCCACCCCAACCGGTGCCGATTTCAATGACGTGGTCGTTGGATTTAAGCTGAAGCTGTTCGCAGAGGGCACGATTTTTTTGAATCTGTGCTTCGGCCAGCGTTTTACAGCCATCCCAGCGCGCCGATGAATACATCATCGATTCGTCTAAGAATAATTTAAAGAAATCGTTAGAAACATCGTAGTGCGCTGCGATATTTAAGCGGACGTTTTTAACGGAGTTCGGACGCAGTAAATGCTCTAGGCGATCGGCTAGACGGAAAGCGCCCAGAGCGATATTTTTCACCGCGGAACCAGACATTCCTGGAGTGTTATCAATATTTTGGATAAAGAACCCAATGACCGCTGCTAGGTTCGGTGAATCCCATTCGCCGGCAATATAGCTTTCCGTTAAACCAATATCAGATCCTAAAACAATACGCTTAAAGAAAATATCATCTTCAATATTTATTTGGGCTACCGAGGAAGGATTGAGCGACTCACCAATCTTAAATGATTTTTTATTCGGTAAAGTAATAATGAGCTGACCATTTTTTAGTTTAGCGAGCGTCCGTAAAACTAACTTCTGCATCAGGCCCCCTTGATTGATAGCTTCGGACACCGTGATGAAATTTTCTTGGGTCATTTTTGATTACTGATTTCGGGGGAGGGGTGACGCAGGTTGCGCTGTAAATGAGTGTCATCGGCTTTTCGCTTAAAGGGAAGCCGTTTTATGAGCCAAAGGTTTAAGGCATGCAGATGAATCAGGGCGATTACCTTGAAAATGAGAAAAGGAATTTTTATCGTCAGCCAACTCAAGCGACCATCCGTGAGTGGCACACACCGACCCGTCCAAGTACTAATCAGTGTTTTTTGTCCGGCTTCAAAATGGTCAACCCCGAGCCACAGCGATTGATCCGGTGCTTGGAGTGTAAATTCAAACTCCGTATCTAAACCTGAAAAAGGGGATACATAGAATTTCTTCGGTGTACGCAGTTTGAGGACGGCTTCACCTTTGGCATTCTTTTGTTTGCAGTCCTTGCCCAGGAACCACGCTTTTCTCTCGCCGAAGGTATTATTCACTTCGGCAATCCCGCATTGTAATTCTCCGTCCCACGAAATCAGAAAAAAGATTACCGGGTTGTAGGATTTTCCAAAGGCTCGAGGCATCGCCACTAAAGTGATTTGCGCATCGGGTGGCAAAATTTGATCCTGGGCTGCACAGAATGATTTTACGCGGTCGGCTAACTTGTCGCTATCTGCGCCGAAGGCCTGACTTGGACCTTCGGGTTGAAAAACAATATCCTTCGGTAGGAAATCTTGATCGCGGAATTGATACAGCGCCCACCCACCGTTACCCATCAGCCAAGTATTTTCGCCAATTCTATCCCAGTCGGCTAAATCAATCGCACAGCAAAATACACTATGGGTGAAGCTATTTTTCTTGGGCCATAAGCGCGCATGCATGACCTTGGCTTCGTAGAGTCTCACCATGATTATAAATCTGCTGATAATGTATAAGAGAGCAAGCCACACCCCGCACTTGCCATCTTTTTATTAGAAGTTTCACTGACGGGGTGCAACCCGTCGACCCCGCAGTCTTAGTCTTCATGGCTTTTTTGTCGGGGCTCTTTTTATTTTTAGGATTACGGTCCGGCAAAAGAAGGCGTTTATTGGATGATACTCCGACGAGTAAGACACTCGGAATATTTATTGGCGAAGTAGAAGTGGAGGGCGTTGGTATTTCAACTTCACCCATCCGTGCCAAATTTTGTTATCAAGACTGTGTAGTCTATAGTTGGGGTATCGACGAGGAGTGGCAGCGTTGGGAGACGCAGGTCTATACCGACAGCCAAGGGCGTACGCGTACTCGACAAGTTTTACGTAGGGGTTGGACGACGATTGCCAGCGATAGTATCTATAAGGGATTTTATATTAAGGATGAATTTGGCTATGTCTGGGTGCATCCCAAGGGAGCAGACTGTGAAACGCTGACACTCTTTAACGAAACTACCCACCGCGGAGAGTCGCTGTATTCAATGGGGCCTGATGATAGTATTATGGATTCCACCGGTCGCCGCCGATTTTATGAATCGGGCATTCCGATCGGCACACCACTCTTTGTTCGGGGTCGTGCAAGTGAGCGACCCGATATGGTTGCCCCGCAAATCGTAGAAGATCCGCAAGCGGAAATGTTTATTATCACTTATCGCAAAGAAAAAGACATTAGTTCCGGCAAGGCCACGGCCTATGTGCTTTGGAATTTAGTAGGATTAGTTACCGCAATGGGTATCGGAGCATTACTCACCCCGAATGATCTTAAGGGCCCAATCATTGGTGTGACTATCTATCTCTTTGCTTGGTTTGCGGGCTGGGTGTGGATGGTCTTTAATAGTCTCATCGGCCTGCGTAATCGCGTGCAACAAGCACAATCACTCATCGACGTACAATTAAAACGTCGTTCCGATTTAATTCCGCCACTCATCGCGAGCTTAAAGGGTCTGCGTGATTATGAAGCACAGGTACAAACGGAAATCGCTACATTACGTGGTCAGTCCATGGGCACGAATCAAGTTTCCGCATTAGTCCCCGGATTAAAAGCCATCATCGAAAAATATCCCGAACTGATCGCGAACGAAAGTTTCAATGCCCTGATGAAGAATTTAACAGAGACCGAAGATCGTATCGCCCTCGCGAGAAATTACGCAAACGATGTGACGACGTTTTATAATACCCGACTCGAGCGCATTCCCGATCGTTTCGTCGCACAAATCGTCGCCATGCAACCTGCCTTACTTTTTGTCGCTCAGGGTTTTGAGCACAAGGTGCCTGACGTAAAAATTTAGACCGTCCAGGCATCACGTCCGAGCAGATAACTGCACAGGCGATGGGCTGACCATAATCCGTCCTCGTGAAATCCATAACGTTGCCACGCTCCGACGAAATGAATCTTCGCTCGAGGCTTTTCATTGAGCGATTGCATCTGACCTTGGGCCGCTACCGCTTCCATGGAAAACAGAGGATGTTCGGTGGGAATTTTTTTAATAATCTTCTGTGGGTCTATCTGCTCGGGATGATTAATCGTTACAAAGAAATTCTCGTTGGGGCTGACTCCTTGTAGCGCATTCATCCAGTAGTGCGTGGAGTTGCGCCGCTGACCTTGCGATGTCCAATTATGATAATTCCAGGCCGACCATGCTAACTTAGTCTTAGGCATGGGGCTTGGATCAGTATGAACAATGGCGAGATTTTGATTATATTGAAATGCACCCAAGAGAGAGAGCTCGGTTTCATCGGCATCTTCTAACAGTCTAAGCGCTTGGTCGGGATGCGTCGCAAAGATGACCCG
>JBBAUU010000058.1:0-8855 GCA_040398065.1 Opitutales bacterium
CAAAGGCGAGTTGTCCGTAACCGAGTTCACGCATCAAAGGTTTTCGCCAGCGCCAAATTAAAGCCAGCACGGCAAAGGCCAGAAAAATAAGAATAGGTTTAACATCCTGCTGCGCACCCAGGCCCCAAGCGGCACCTTTGTTACCAACATGAACTAACCAAAATCTAGAGAAAATAATGATCGGTTGGCGGTCGGGATCATCTAGAAAATAAGCACCAAAAGGAATAGTCCGAACGACCCAAACCTTGGTCAGCCAATCCACCAAGACGGAGACGCTCATCACCCACCAGAATGTGCGATAAGGACGAAACCGATCAAACTGGATTAAGCCTGAGCTCAAGTCTCGGGGGTGTCATCTTCACCGCCGCCACCGCCGGAACCGAATCCGACTTCATCACCGATTTCGCCGAGAGGGTTACCTCCACGACGACGGCTAGCGCGACGATTGCGTTCGAGTTCTTTCTGACCCTCGAGAGAATAACGCGTGAACGGAACAGCCATCAAACGAGCGTGCGGAATAGGTTTATTGGTGATTTCGCAAACACCGTAAGAGTTTTTCTTCATGCGAACAATCGCGTCTGAAATTTCTTTCAGGGCTTCTTGCTCATTGGAAATTAAGGAGAGCGCAAAGTCACGATCGGCGGTATCGCTACCTGCATCGGCTAAGTGTTGGGAGTATCCTGAGAGGTCACCAGCGTCATCTTTACCGTTCTTCTTGAGTGCTTCTTCGGAGTGGAAGGCCAAACCCTTCTGAATCGCTTCACGCATTGCCATCAAGAGGTGGTAATAACGGCGAAGTTTTTCTGGAATTTCTTTAACTTCATCACCCGCGCTGGAGCCCTTGCGGAAAGGATTAGATCCACCCAATAAATCAGCGATCGAAGCGGATTCAACATTTTGGACTTTGACGGTTTTTTCGCGAGATGAAGTAGCAGCTCTCTCACGTGCCTTACGTTCCTCGTCGGGAACCCATAAATTCAGTTTAGAGCCACCCTTCTTATGAGCCTTTAAAAACTCGTGGACGTTTTCGATGGTGAAAAATTGTAATTTCGGACGAACGGGAGCGATAATCACATCTTCTTTTTTAACATTCTTTACGCTGCGATGATTATCTAAGGTAGCTTTCTGTTTATCGTGTTGAGCCTTATTATCTATTTTAGCTGCAGCCTTGGCATTTTTACCAGCAGGCACCTTGGCGGCCACGGCAGACTTTTTAACGGCTACTTTAGCAATGGGTTTAACCGGAGCCTTCGCACCTTTGACGGGAGCAGCAGGTTTAACATTCTTTTTCGCGACCGGCTTCGCTTTGATCGGTGCTGTAACTTTTTTGGCAACAACGACAGGCTTCTTCGGTGAAGATTTAGCTGCAGGTTTTTTTGCAGCTGGTTTTTTAGGGGGAGTTTTCTTAGGCATGAAAATTAGCTGAGTGAAAATTTAGAAGCGAGGGCTTCGCGGCAACGTGGAGAGACCATACCAAATTCTCCAGCATTCACAAGTTCAGGAACCCAGCGCCAAGAGCGTGGGCAACGCACCCCAAGTGCGTGGTCTACTTTAAATGTCAAGTCAGCCCCTGCGGTCGGAGTCAGCGTCACCGCTGAAACTATCCAAAACTCACTTAAAAGTTCAGAATAGCGGCTTAATAGTGCAAAATCTTTGTTCTGCGGATCGGCCGAAACGTCCACCGCGGCCTCGAGGGATTGTCCAATTTTCTTCTCCTGACGTAACTTCTCGAGAGGGATATTCACCTGCGCCGCTAAATTTTGGATAGCGATAAAGGCCGCATGAGCCTCCAAGCCGGTGGCATCTTCCCACTCATTCTCAACCACGGGCCAATCCTGTAAGTGCACGGCGGTGTCATCATTGTACTCGGTTTTGTGATGCAGATGTGACCAAGCTTCATCCGCCGTAAAAGGTACGAAAGGAGCAATGAGTTTTAAATATACCTGGAGGACTTGGTAAATCGCGGTCTGCGTGGAACGACGTAACGGATGATTCACCGCCATGGTGTATAAACGGTCCTTAACAATATTATGATAAGTCGCAGATAAAGTTCCGGTCGTAAAAGCAGCAATCGCAGCCGCGGCGCGATGGAACTCATAACGCTCACATGCATCGGAAACCTCGCGAATTAATTTTGCCGTCTCCACTAAGACCCAACGATCAATCAGAGATAGCTTTGCGGTAGGTACCGTGTCGGTGCTTGGATTAAAATCGTGTAAGTTTCCTAATTGATAACGAAGCGAATTACGCATGCCGCGATACTGATTAGAGATGGTCTCAAAAATCGCATCCGAAATGGGGATATCACTTTGGTAATTTTCTGAAGCGACCCACAGACGAACAATATCGGCGCCATATTTTTTCACATAGTCATCAGCGGTTTGCGGTTTACCTGAATTATCTGACTTGGAAATTTTCTGACGTTTCTCATTCACCACAAATCCGTGAGTGAGCACCGCACGATACGGTGGGGCACCTTTAACCGCAATCGCGGTCCAGAGTGATGATTGGAACCAACCACGATGTTGGTCGGATCCTTCTAAATATAAATCAGCGGGCCAATGTAAGTCGGGGTGAAGTGCGCAGACCGCTAAGTGACTGGAACCAGAATCAATCCAGACATCGAGAGTATCACTACCCTTCTTTAAATCCTTCGGCCAATTCGCAGGCACGGGGGCACCGTTAAGAACTTCCTTCACATCCGTTGCCCACCACCAATCTCCACCCTGCTTCGCAACTTGGGCGGCGACGTGACGAACCACGCTGGCATCCAAATAAGAATCGCCCGTGGAAGGTGAATAAAATGAAGGAATCGGAACACCCCAAGCACGCTGGCGAGAGATACACCAATCCGGACGTCCTTCGAGCGCTGCACGAATACGATTCTCTCCGCTCGCTGGAATCCATTTTACCTGACTGACAGAAGCTAAAGCTTTCGCACGAAGGCCCCCACGATCTAATCCAACGAACCATTGATCAAGTGCGCGGAAAACTACTGGCGATTTCGAACGCCAACAATGTGGGTACTGATGCTCAAACGTGGATGATTTAATAAGCGCACCCTTCGCTTTTAATAAAGTGAGTACGGCAATGTTAGCAGGATTTTTTCCATCCGTTTCTAAAACCGTGATACCAACTAACTCCGGTGGTACACGTCCATCATCAGCGTAAGTTCCATCGTCACGAACCGGACAATAAGGTTCGAGACCATATTTATTTCCGGTTTGAAAATCTTCTAAGCCGTGTCCGGGGGCCGTGTGAACACAGCCCGAACCTGCATCGGTCGTCACGTATTCCGCCAAAACGATTGGAGCATCGCGCTCAATAAATGGGTGACGAGGCAACAGGCCTTCAAGATTTTTTCCTTTAACTTTAAATCCATCAACAGCGCCTTCTAACCCGCATTCCGAAACAAAAGCATCACGACGGGCAACAGCTACGAGATAAGATTTTTCTCCGTGGATAACTTCGACGTAATCCAACTCAGGGTGAACCGCGATGGCGAGATTCGCTGGTAACGTCCAAGGAGTCGTAGTCCAAATCACTACGGAAAGTGGATGAGCAGGCTTAAGCCCTTTGCTCTCCGGTTGAGCCACGGGGAACGCTACCCAAATGGAGTGCGAGCGTTTCGTGATGTATTCGATTTCCGCTTCCGCTAAAGCAGTCTGACAGGGAATCGACCAGTAAACGGGTTTCTTTGAACGATACACTAAGCCTTGTTCAACGAAATTAGAAAATCCTTTGAGAATTTCAGATTCGTAAACGGGATCCATCGTGCGGTATTCCGACTTCCAATCGGCGAGAACTCCTAAACGACGAAACTGCCCGCGTTGTTTTTCAATGTAGCTCGCCGAAAATTCAGCACATGCCTTGCGAATACCCAAAGGCTCTAAGGATTGTTTCTTGGCCTGCAGTTCCTTCATCACTTTATGTTCAATCGGCAAACCGTGACAATCCCAGCCAGGCACATAAGGCGTACGCAAACCTTTCATTGATTTGAAACGCAAGATAGAATCTTTTAAAAGTTTGTTGAGGGCTGTTCCGATATGAACGTCGCCATTGGTGAACGGCGGACCGTCGTGCAGTACAAACGCCGGCTTCCCGGCAGCACGCTTCTGAATTTTTTCGTATAATTTAAGACGATCCCAGTGGGCGATTCGCACAGGTTCGCGCTCAGCCAACCCTGCCCGCATGGGGAAGTCGGTCACAGGCAAATTCAGGGTGTCCTTGAGCTCTACGGCCATAATTTATAAAGTTTAATGTGTGTTAATTAGCAGGTGGCAATACCCCACCGGGCGGGCAGAATGATGGAGATACACGTATTGGCAATGGGTAGATGCGAAAAAATGACCACTGGGTATCAAATATAAAAGGTAAAAATCGGGTAGTATTGACAGACATTAGGATAAAGCCACCAATGTTGAATCCATGGATAACTTGAAGCCAAAGCTGGTCACTAAACAAGGGGCAATCATCGATGTCACCCTGACGCTCATTTTCTTCGTCGCCATGACGGACGTACTTAAGAATCACGTGCCTTGGGTCGAATCCGGCGAATTCGCGGTATTACTCGGTGGCGCCTATGCCTCAGCCTGCCTTTCGGGTGTATTCTGGTTAGCCCTCTCACTCTTCCGAGTCACGCTCGCTGACCAAGTTCTGCAAAAAACAGAATCGCAGAAGAATAACTAATTAAAAATTCTTTCGTCTAAGGAAGGCCAGCTCACTGCTGGCCTTCTTTTTTGGACAAACCAGCCGAAAGCGCGGTCTCAATTTCTTTTCTTAATTCGTTGGCCGCACTGCGCTCTTTCAAGAATTCTTCCCACTGCTGATCTAACTCTTCAGGCGTGGCCGTAGAAAAATTTTCCAACCACGTGCCGAGCGTTCGCCAAGCATTATGATAAACCGGGTTTTGACGCAGCAGTTCTCGGCGTAAAGCAACGAGGCGTGACTTCATTTCTATTTGTACACCTTGGGCGTCTCGATTTTTCACCGCCAGCGGGCCGGTTAAAATGACATCGCCTTGACCTAAATCGAAAACGAAGCGCGACAAATCATCCAACGTCTCCGCTGATTCGCGCATACCCAAACTCACGGGTGCACGATTTAATAGCAAATTTGCCCGCGCCGTTAACCACCAGCTTTCATCGAGGGATTTATTCTTAACTACTAATTTTAAAATATCTTCACCCTGCGCACTGTTAATTAGAATTTTGGTTTGTTCAGCACTGGAACCCATTTCGTTTCGAACCGCTCGCCAAAACAGAAAAGATTCTGCGTCGGATGCCTGCCCTTTTATAATTTTCTCTAATGATGACGGGCTGTTTGTGCGACCTTGGCGATACCACCAATCCATCATCGCCGGGCGCAATAACCCAATGATTTCGGACTTCAAAGCTTGGCGCAACCAGATGGGACTCTTGTCGTAAGGTCGCCCTCCCGCCAAAGCGGCACGTGCTAACCACGTACATGCCACCGCCTCGGCCACTTGGCCCGAAATGTCATCTTTCGTATTAATATTAATTTGAGTGAGAATCTCTCCGCTCATATGGCGCACTGAAACGGGAGGCGCATTTTTGGTTTCTACTAATTCAATGCGGGCTTTTGGCGGAGGCAAAGCCGGCATGAATAATACCTGCTCCATGTAGCGATTGATGGCCTCACAATGCGAAGCAACAAAACTTAACTCGTTTAAATTATATCCTAAAACTACACCCAGTGAAGTCTCATTAATATAGAGATGCGGCTCAGCGCGGGGAACTTCCGGAGTCGCAGGCGGAGTCGTTAAAAGGATACAAGCAGCCAACAGACTCAACATACATTAAGATCCCGCAAAATGATCTTCATTCACTTCAACGGGCTCACCGCCTGAAAGATGCAGAGGCTCACCCAGTAGTGTTTGATCATTTTTCCAAACCTCAATCGTTGCCGGTGCTTCTGGGTCTGGAGAAATCCACTGCCAGCGACCGATTCCTAAAAATGTCATTGGAATACCTTTTTCCATGCTCAAACCAGGACCAGTACCACGCACATAAGGCTTATTTCCAATGCCAATCATGAGGTTAATGGTCAGTGCGGTGCCCTGGGCAGAGGTGGGAGCAGACTCCGTCTTTTCTTCAACAGGCTCGGCTTCGGATTTCGCAACTTCTTCGATTTCTACCTCCTCCACTTCTTCTTCAGCCTCTTCAACTTCTTCATCATCTACGTCTTCATCATCATCAGAAATAACCGCTTCGGCCTCCGGCTCTTCTTCCTGAACGGAAGCTGGACTAGGAGCGGAGGCCTTAGAGGGGTTTTCCTGAATCGATTTCACTTGAGATTGTAAATCATCGATGCGGTCACTCGTTTTCTCAATTTGTTGACCGACCTTTTTAATTTCATCACGCACTTTCTTGAAGTCATCTGCTACTTCTTCCGTATCCGCCACCACGCCGCGCAGTGTATTCGTGAGCGAACTTACTTTTTCGTTTAAATCGTCTATGTCTTCTTTCTTCGCCGCTGAAGCCGCTGAACTCATATCTTTTTCAACCGACTTCACTTTATTCTCTAAAATGGCGAAAGCGGATTTGATTTGGTTGATTTCCGTTGAAGCGCGCTGGGCAATTGCTTCACTGGCCGAACGACTATTTTGTTCCACTTCAGTGAGACGACGGGAAAGAACTTCCATCGCAGATCTAAATTCATCGCGTTGCCGATCGAGCTCTTCTTTCAGTGCAGCACGCAAGCGAGCCTGCTCAGCCATTCTTTCTTTTTTGTCACCGCCCTCCGACATCACCGGGATAACGACAATCAACGAAGCAATTAAAATGCCTGCGCCCGCGAGAAAAGCATCCCAGCCATCTCGCTTCGGAGCATCGGAATAAATAAATAAAATGGCTAGCACCGCCAGAAAATCTGCGGCGACTAGAAACCATTTCTCTTGGAGTATTTTTTCGATTTCGCGGTTCTTCATGGGTAGTTTTAGGGGTAAATTTATCGGGGTCTCTCAACAAAACCCACTTTGCGGTTAACCTTTGAGAGAACTTTAAAAGCACGACTTTGGGCCTGTTCAGCACCTGTTTTAAAGATTTTATCTAACTCCGTGCGGTCTTTAATCAGTGTTTCGTAACGTGTCCGCACTGGATTTAAAGTAGCGACCACGGCGTCCGCGACAGCCTTCTTGAAATCACCATAACCTTTGCCAGCAAATTTATTTTCTAACGCGGAAATAGATTCACCCGTACAAGCGGAAAGGATGGTTAAGAGATTAGATACTCCTGGTTTATCTTCCGCAAATTTTACCTCACTGCCCGAATCAGTAACCGATGACATAATCTTTTTTCTAATCTCGGCCTCGGAGTCTGTGATATAAACAGTCGACGATTGATTAGGATCTGACTTCGACATCTTCGCCGTGGGATCTTGGAGCGACATGATGCGTGAACCCACTTTTGAAATAAAGGGTTCAGGAATTTTAAAGGTATCCGAATAACGATGATTAAATTTTTCCGCCAAATCTCGGGCTAATTCTAAATGTTGCTTCTGGTCATCACCCACGGGAACTAATTCTGCATTATAAAGTAAAATATCCGCCGCCATGAGCACGGGATAAAAAAGCAGCCCCGCATCAACCGACTCATGCTTGCGGGCCTTGTCTTTAAACTGCGTCATGCGTTCTAATTGACCCAACGGACAGAGGCAGCCTAAAATCCAGGCGAGTTCAGTATGTCCGATAACATGAGACTGCGCGAATAAATGACTTTTAGAAGGATCGAGCCCGCACGCGATGTACTGAGCCAAACAAGAATAAGTATTATCTCTCAACTCGGCTGGAACCTGGCGCACGGTGATGGCGTGCTGATCTACGATTCCAAAGAAGCATTCGTAGTCGTCCTGCATGCGGCCCCAGTTAAGCACGGCGCCTAAATAATTACCCAGATGAAGCCTCCCAGTGGGCTGGGCACAGGTTAGAACCACCGGCTTGGCGGGCTTTTTATCAGCTGAATCAGTCATTCCTTGCCCGTAGAGTGGCAAGAGGTGGGCAAATCTTCAAGCGGATTGGGAGATTAGTGACGCTTGAAAATATAAGCATACCTGTTTTAGTCCGATTACCCTATCCACTTTCACCATGAATCCGTTACCGACGCCCACAAACACTGCCGCCTTGGCCAATTTAGAGGATATACTATTCAATCCAGCAGTCTTGATTGCCTTAGCCTTTTTCTCCGGCTGGGCCGTGAAAAAAATCCTCGGCTGGCTGGGCAGCAAATTAACCCGTAGCCCGATTGCCAAGGCACTGATCACCGCCGCTGGCAAAAGCCTTCAAGTCCTCCTGCCTGCTTATACCGTCTGGCTCTTAGTCGATCATAACATGGTGCATATTTCCGTCAGCAAACAGGAATATTTTAAAATCGGAACGAGCCTCTTATTATCACTCGCTCACACGACCACCGTCTATCACTTCGTCCTCGTTCCCATCGCCTGGGCTCAAAAATTTGCCGATAAAACTGATAATAAATTGGACGATGTTCTCGTCCCCATGATCAGCACCGTCATTCGCGTCGCGGTTGTATTAGTAGGCACAGTAAAAGCGGTTTCTATTATCGACTCCGAAACCGCGAAGTCCGTCCTCGCTTTACTAGCTACGGGAGCGGTGGCCGTGGGTTTCGCTGCGCAAGATACCATCAAAAATATCTTCGGCGCCGTCATGCTTATCATCGATCAGCCTTTTACCCTCGGTGATAATATTAATATTGGAACGCACGAAGGTAAAGTAGAGTCACTGGGACTTCGCTCCACCGTCATCGTCCTCTTAGATGGTCAACGTGTGGCTATTCCGAATGGCGACTTGGCCAGCCGCTCCATTGTAAACATCACCC
>JBBAUU010000059.1:0-8834 GCA_040398065.1 Opitutales bacterium
ATTTTTATTAGGAATATCTGGAGCCTTTGAAATGCCGGCCGCATCGGCTTTAGTTCCGGAATTAGTCGGGCGAGCCAACGTCGCCAAAGCCATCGCGATGGATCGTGCGGTGTTTCACGGCACACGCTTAATTGGCCCAGCACTGGCGGGATTTATTGTGGGTCACTACGGTGCCTCCTTTGCTTATTATATTAATGCATTTTCCTTCCTCGCCTTGATGATTGCACTGCTGACTCTACCCAAACGGGCCAAGGGCTCAGCAGCTCAGGAAGAAAAAAGAAAACACGGTATCGGTGAAGGCTTTCGTCACGTGTTCAATGATCGACCCAGCTTCGCCATGATTTTACTCATGTCGACAAACACGGTATTCGTTTTTCCCGTGATGGTTATTTTGCTCCCCCTTTACGCCAAATATACTTTGCAACTCGAGCCACAACAACTCGGTTTGTTGATGTTGAGTTCCGGCCTCGGCTCACTCACCGGTTCGATTGCGGTACCGTTCGTTAAGCATCCTTGGCGTCCTAATTTAATTATTTTGGCCGTTACATTAATTTGCGTCGCCCTCTTAAGTTTAAGTATGGCTGATGTTTTCCTGTGGGCAGCCGGATCGCTCGTGTGCTTGGCACTGGGTGTTTCTACGCTGGTTGGCATTAGTAATATCGTGATTCAAGAACGTGCCCCCGAAGAAATTCGTGGACGCGTTTCCGCGGTCGCCAGCTTAAGTTTTTTTGGACTCCTCCCCTTCGCCGGCATGGTCACCTCGGTCTTGGCCGATGTCTGGGGCATGCGACCCACTCTCCTAACCTCGGCCTGCGCTTACGCCTTAATTGGAATCGGCGTGCTCAGTTGGATCGGTAAAGCCGCGAGCCACGAGTTAGAAAAATAATTTTTAAAGTGGTGCCCCCGTTGGGAGTCGAACCCAAATCGCCGGCTTCGGAGACCAGCATTCTATCCATTGAAATACGAGAGCGTTGTTTAAGAGATAATGAACGGCATTCGGTTGAGTCAAACTAATCCCCATTTACCCTTAATTAATCGGGGTAATTGACCGTATTCAGCGTTCCCAGATTTCAAACGTATAACTTAAATCTGCTTGGCGACTTTCTTTCGACCACACCAAACGCGTAAAAGTTTTTTGCCAATCTTTAGGAAAAGTTCGGTCCCCTTCAAAATCTTGATGAATGCGCGTGATGTAAAGTTTGGAGCAATGCGCTAATCCTTCAGCGTAAATTCTTTCCCCGCCCGTTATCCATGTGGGGCCCGACCACGTTAATTTTTCTGCTTCCGCAATCGCCGACACTAAATTACTCACCCGCGTTGCCCCGGGAAAAACTTTTTT
The DNA here is from genome assembly GCA_040398065.1 of Opitutales bacterium. GTDB lineage: Bacteria > Verrucomicrobiota > Verrucomicrobiia > Opitutales > UBA953 > UBA953. Next base: position 1,340 of record JBBAUU010000059.1, read on the forward strand.
CTCATCGCGTGAAACTACGACGGTGCCGCGACCACTGAGTGCCTTACCGAGTTCTTGATAACAGGCCGGGCCTTCAATCATCACCCCACCGACCGTCTGATCGGTGAACCATTCCAAGTCCTCGGGAATATGCCACGGCAAACGCCCTTCCCGCCCAATAACCCCATTTTGAGCAACGGCTACAATGCAGTGGATGGGCTTAGGCACCCCGAAAACGTAAAGAAAACACTAGTCCGTGCAAGCGTAAGCCAAAGCCTTCTCGACTGATTGACAGGCACCAAATCGCTAACCAAGGTGAGACTATGATTTCTTGGCTCCGACCAATCACCGACAGGCACCACAAATTAATTAAAGCCATACTTATCTTAAGTGGCGTTGCATCACTTGTTTTCATGACAGGGGGCAATTCAATTGGTCAAGTGGGCACCAACTCCCGTATTTACCTCGGGGTCGACCTCAATAGCCCGAAGGTTCAAAACAGCTACCGCGATCTCATCGTCTTTGCCTCGCTCAGCGGACAACGCACCGAAGGCCAAAGCATCACCCAGTATGTCGCCGAAATTCACGTCGCCGATACTCTGGGCATTCCGCAACCTTCCGATAACGATGTACGTAAAATCGCCACGGCGATCACGACACCAGTCGACGGCAAAGAATCAGCCTCTGGACTTATTAAATTCGTCGAAGTCGCTTCGAAACAACTCAATGCCTCGGAAGAAGAGACCCTTGCCCGGTTTGAAACTTACATTCGCAATGCTTGGCGGGTTAAGAAAGCCCTCCAAATTCTCGCGGGCCCAGGACACGTCCCCACTTCGCAATTACAACGCGTCCTCCAGCGTGAAAAAACAATCTGGACCGTTGAAGTCGCTACCTTCGACAACACGAAGTTCAATCCCGTCGTCACGGTCGACGAAGCCAAAGTAAAATCGAGTTTCGAAAACAATAAAGAGAGCTACCGCATGCCTGCTATGGTAGAAGTCTCTCTGGTTTCATTCAAAAATATCACACCCGACAGCGAACCGGTCAGCGAAGACGATGTAATCATGGAAGGCTTTAATGTAGCGGAAAAACTCAAGTTTGAAGCCGGAAAAGTCCGCGAACAGGCCCTCGCTCGCCGTTCCGAAATCGAGAAAATTATCCGTACCAACCGTGCTATCCGTAACTTGGCTGGAAAAGTGGGTGAAGAGCTCGCCGATAAATTCCCGGTCGACACTCATAAATCCGATGAGCCCGCTTTTACTGCCTGGCTTCAAAAACAAAACGCCACGATCGAAACACTGGCCGCCTTTGACAGTACCAATCCGCCCGAACTGGCTAGCGTACCTTTCGAAGCCTTGAAGGCCGCGGGTGAACTATCCGAAAAAGAATGGCGTACCGATATGTATCGCTCCGACGATGCAGCTGTTTTCCTCATTCTTAAAAAACGTATCGATTCACGCATTCCTGACTTCAATGATGTTAAAGATAATGCTACTGCGAATTGGAAGCGCGACGAACGTATGCGTCTTATGAGAGATGAAGTATTTAAAATCAGCAAAACGATGAAGGCTTCGGCCGCGGAAAATAAAAACTTCGCCGACAGTGCTTCAGCCCTCGGACTCAAGGTAAGTCAGCCCGCACCCTTCACCACCGCTAATCTTCCAGCGAACCTCACGGGTGTGAGCGAGAATACCGCTCAGTCGCTCGAAGTTGCGGGCGCTGGTAAAATCGTTTCGGGAATTCAAACCGCCAACGGTGACACGGTTTATATCCATATTATTAAATCGGATCGCCCACAAATCGATGCATCGTCCGAAGAAGTGAAGCAGTTAGCGGAACGTTTTACCTCACGAAATGCTTATTTTATGGGCATGGGGCTCTTGAAAGACCTCACCGCTGCGCCTGAGCCACAAGCTCAATAAGTTCTTTCGTCGAGCCACCTTCATGTCTTCCGTCCGCGTACGCTTTGCTCCTAGTCCCACAGGCTTCTTCCACATCGGAAGCGCACGTACGGCTTTATTCAACTGGCTCTACGCTCGTCACACGGGCGGAAAATTTATTCTGCGTATCGAGGACACGGATAAAGAACGTAACTCGGAAGCGTATCTTAAAGTTATCTTAGATTCTCTTCGCTGGTTAGGAATGGACTGGGATGAAGGTCCCGATGTCGGCGGTAACTACGGTCCCTACTTCCAATCTCAACGCACCGAACTTTATAAAGCTAAACTTCAGGAGCTCGTTAAACTCGGCAAAGCCTATGAGAAAGATGGTGCTTGGTGGTTACGTCTCGAAGGAAAACGTTCCACGGTTTTCGACGATCACTTAAAGAAAGAAATCGAAAAAGTAGATGCTGCACCCATGGTGCTCGACGACTTAGTGCGTGGTCGCGTCGAACGCGCCGAGGATCGTGACTTCGTTCTCTTCCGCTCTAACGGCGAGCCGGTCTTCCACTTCGTCAATGTGGTTGATGATATCGAAATGAAAATCACCCACGTGATTCGCGGTGAAGACCATCTTTCCAATACCTCGAAGCACCTCGAAATCTTTAAGGCCTTTGGCGTAAAGCCCCCTGAATACGCACATATCCCTCTCATTTTAAAGACCGACGGACCCGGTAAAATGTCCAAGCGCGATCGCGGTGCACTCATCGAAGAGTATCAAAACAAAAACTACCTTCCATCAGCCGTTCGTAATTACCTCTGCTTACTCGGTTGGACCCCTGCGGACGGAAAAGAGATTCTGCCAATCGACGAGATTATCAAACAATTTGAACTCAAAGCGATTCACCAATCCAACGCACGTTTTGATGAAAAGAAAATGGCGCACATCAATGCGCAAACTCTGCGTGCTCTGCCCGCTCCTGAGTTCGTTGCGATTGCGAAACCTATTTTACAAAAGGCTCAGGTCGTGAATGATAAAGTTTCGGATGCTCGACTCGCTGAAGTTCTTTCGATCATCCAAGAAAAAGTTAACTCACTCGAAAACCTTCCGGAGTTCGTGGGTTTCTTCTTCAATAACGATTTCAAAAAAGACGAAGCTGCTTTCGCCAATTTAACTAAAAAAGGTGGCGAGCCGACTGCTCGTGTGCGTGAGATTTTAGTCCACCTTCAATCCATCGAATGGAATGTGGCTGCAATTGAAGCTGCCTTTAATGCCGCGGGGACTGAGCATAATCGCAAGCCCACTGACTTCTTTGCGCCTGTGCGCTTTGCGGTGTCAGGCCAAGGCGGCGGAGCCCATTTAATCGGTGTATTACATGCCCTCGGTCGCGATTTGACCTTAGCCCGACTTCAATCCTTCATCGCTTAATTAACGATGTCCGATACCCCTCGCCATTTTATTCAGCAGATCATCGATGCCGATATCGCGTCGGGTAAGCATAAGAAAATTATCACTCGCTTCCCTCCTGAGCCCAATGGCTACCTGCATATCGGTCATGCTAAGTCGATTTGTCTGAATTCAGGTTTAGCGACTGAGTTTAACGGTCAGTTCAACCTACGGATGGATGACACCAATCCGACCAAAGAAGAAATTGAATACGTCGACTCGATTAAAGAAGATGTTCGCTGGTTAGGTGCGGAATGGCACGAGCACTACTACCAAGCGTCCAATTATTTTGATCGCATGCATGCCGATGCCATCAAACTCATCAAAGCCGGTAAAGCTTTCGTGTGTTATTTATCGCTCGAGGAAATGCGTTTGCAAAAGGGCGATTTCACTACGCCTGGTAAAGATAGTCCAACTCGCAATACCAGCGTGGAAGAAAATTTAGCAGCGTTTGAAAAAATGACGCGGGGTGAGTTCGATGAAGGTAAGGCTGTTTTACGGGCGAAAATCGACATGGCTGCGACCAACGAATACATGCGTGACCCGGTCATTTATCGTATTCGCAAAGTTGAACACCATAACACCGGCAACAAGTGGTGCGTCTACCCCATGTACGATTACGCCCACCCTCTAGAAGATGCTTACGAAGGCATTACCCATTCCATCTGTACTCTCGAATTCGAAAAGCATCGCCCCTTCTACGATTGGGTCATCAATACCGTTAACACTCCGGCCAAACCACAACAGATTGAGTTCGCGAGGTTAAACATCACTTACACCGTTTTATCCAAACGCAAGTTACTCGAACTCGTTAACGAGAAACACGTGAGCGGTTGGGACGATCCACGCATGCCGACTATCTCGGGTCTCCGTCGTCGCGGCTACAGTTCGTCCAGCATTCGTAAATTCTGTGAAGTCATTGGGGTCACCAAACATAACTCGCTCAGTGACGTCGCCTTGCTCGAACACGCCGTGCGTGATGATTTAAATAAGACCTCGCCAAGATTCATGGCGGTGCTTGATCCCATTAAGTTAATCATTACCAACTATCCCGAAGGTCAGACCGAGAATCTCGAAGCTCAGAACAATCCGGAAGACCCAGCTGCGGGTTCGCGCGTCGTGCCCTTCTCCAAGACCCTTTTAATCGAGCGTGATGACTTCATTGAGGAAGCACCGAAGAAGTATTTCCGCCTGACTCCTGGACAAGAGGTTCGCCTGCGCTGGGCTTACTACGTTACTTGCACGCATTGCGTGAAAGATGCGTCTGGCAAGGTTACTGAAGTTCACTGCACTTATGATCCTGCGACCAAGGGCGGCGATTCAGCTGATGGCAGAAAAGTCAAAGGCACCATTCATTGGGTGAGTGCAGAACACGCAGGTGATGTCGAAGTACGTTTGTACGATCGCCTCTTCATGCATGAGAATTTGAATGATCTAGCGGAGGACGATGATTGGAGAAAATATTTAAATCCAAATTCTATTCAAGTTATTCGCGGAAAAGTTGAACCAGCCCTTTTAAAGTTAGCTCAAGGCACACGTGTGCAATTTGAACGCACCGGATACTTCTGCGTGGATAAAGAATCTACGCCGCAGAAGACTATCTTTAATCGCACTGTGACCCTGAAGGACTCCTGGGCCAAACAGGTCGCGAAATAAAATTACTTCTTTGAAGATTTTTTAGCCTTAGAGCGGTCGGACACACGTGGGCCTTTAGGACCGCGAGGTGCGACGGGTGATTTAGCACGAAAACGAGTAGGCTTTGAAAAGCTTTTGTTTATTCCCATAAATCAATCATGACCCCTCTTTGCTTAATGATAAAGGCTAATTAACCCTCATAAGCGGATGTTCCACCTTGACGCCTAAAAGCCTGTCCATTTGATGAACTTTCTATCTGGTAATTAGGAGAGATGGCAGAGTGGTCGATCGCGCTGCATTGGAAATGCAGTGTACCGCAAGGTACCGAGGGTTCGAATCCCTCTCTCTCCGCCAGATGGTATTTCAAGCCGAGCTCTAATAAGGGATGAGAACTCGGGTTCGGTGAGCCAAAGGCGAACAGACAATCCGTCAGGATTGGGGCGAAGCCCTGTAGCGAAGCGGAATCAATCCCTCTCTCTCCGCCAGGTAGTATCTAATTTAGGGGACACGTGGGCAAGTTGGCACGTTGGCAAGGGGTTGTGTCTGAAACCTATATTAAATAATTGAACGACGAAGTCGTTAAAAGACATCTCCCCGTGTCACCTTGTCCCCTCGCGAGCTGCGCTCGCGTTAGCGTTTCAGCGGAGCGAGCGGTTTGTCACCGAACAGTTCCGCGACTTTGGGTTCAATGGCTTCGGCCCAGACTTTATTTCCGAGTGGGCTGGGATGTTCGAAGTCAGGCATAAGATCAGCCGGTATCGATCCATCGGACTGCACGAAGACTGAATTTATATTTAGATAATGAATAGTTTTATTGTCGGCGAGTTTTGCAATGGTCGCATTTGCTTCGTCCAAGACCGTGCGCTCGGGAGTGATTTGGGGACGTCGTTGAAAAATCGCTAAGAGAAGGATTTTGGATTCCGGACATTTGGCCTGCACGCGTTGTACGACAGCCGTGACCCCTTCGGCGATTTCTTGGGCGGTGTTGTGTCCCCCATTATTCTGACCAATCATAATGATGGTGAGCTTAGGCTTAACGCCATCGAGATTACCGTGATCAATTCGCCAAAGGACATGTTGAGTGCGATCACCGCTGATGCCTAGGTTGAGAGTGCGACGTGGGGCGTAATAATAATCCCAGACCTCTTTACCTTTTGTTTCAAACTGTTGGACGATCGAGTCACCGATATAAACTAAATCAATTCCACCCTGCTTGGCCTTGGCATTGATGGATTCGTGACGAGCCAACCAGCCACTCTTCTCTTTAGGGACTGGAGTCGTCGCGGTATTTTCAGCCCGCAGACAGACCAAGGACACGAGAGAAATTATAATAAACCGCATGCCGAATTATAATAGCACTCTGGTTTGATAGACAACCCTGGATAGTAAAAAAAACGCCGTCAATAGGACACTTAATGACCCATGGGAGGAATGAGACCCTATACTATAATAAAGTGTAATAATTATAAGAGAAGTAGAATTATAATACTTAATATAGCATTTATAAACGTTACTGGAGAACGTCCCGATAATCGTTATATATTATAATGACCTAAGATTAAATCTTAGAGATAAACTAAAATTAAATTAAATCAGTATTGTCAGAGAAGTTTCTGTGGAATAGTATAACAAGACATCAGACAGAACTTACCCCAAGTTTTGTCGACAAAAACAAAAACCAAATAGATTTTGGATATGAATACCCCATCACTAAAAAAAACTACGGTTAAATTAATAGTTAAAAAAATATTTCTTTTGGTCGCAGCGAGTGCGCTCGCGCTCAACACGACATCGCTCGAGGCAGGCAATTTGCCGACCGGTGGAACGATCACCGCAGGCCAAGGCAATATTAGTCAAAGTGGCTCAACGCTGACGGTTCAGCAAAACACAGCCAAGATGGCTGCGAATTGGGATAGTTTTTCGATCGGCGCCAACCACACCGTTAATTTTGTTCAGCCGAATGCCCAGTCTGTTGCACTCAATCGCGTGGTTGGATCTGACCCATCGGTAATCCAAGGACGCCTCAACGCCAATGGCCAAGTTTTCTTACTCAATCCCAACGGCGTTCTCTTCACCAAGACATCGCAGGTGAATGTCGGCGGAATCCTCGCCTCAACTTTGGCTTTAAGTGATGCCGACTTCGTCACCGGAAATTATAAATTCCAAGGCAACAGTTCTGGAACTATTATCAATCAAGGTAATATCATAGCTGGGAAAGACGGTAATGGCGGCGATGTCGTCATGATTGCCGCTAAAATTTCGAATGAAGGAACCATCAATGCCCAAGGTGGCACCGTGGCCCTAGGTGCGGGCAGTAAAGTGACGCTGGACCTGGGCGGCGTGGTTAAACTCCATATTGAAGAAGGGATTCTAGATGCCCTTATTGAAAACGGGGGAGCTATTCGTTCAGACGGTGGCACAATCCTTCTCACAGCGAAAGCTGCCGAGTCTTTAAGTCGGACAGTCATCAAAAATACCGGAGTCGTTGAAGCACAAACGCTGAGCGTAGGTAAAAATGGCAAAATCCTTCTGCTCGGCGGAACGAGTGATAGTA
>JBBAUU010000060.1:0-8825 GCA_040398065.1 Opitutales bacterium
ACTTTTTCTAATCCTAGTTGGCCACGCCAGCGATTGACGTTGGCGGCATCGCCACCCACATCTCCAGGGAAAACGGTAACGGTAATTTCTGCCTTAGCACCCTCTTTGCTCGAAATGGTCCAGCCGCCCTTACGCATCGGGTTGGTTGGTGAGGTGATCCAACTTGAGGGAATAGAGCCCCACTTGGGTTCACCAAATGTAGCAACTTCTGCTTGCATGTTACTATCGCCAACCATGGCACTGGATGTCGTAGGAGGTTCGGCTTTAGCTTTGGTTGAAACGGGAACCTTCTCTGACTTAACTTCGTAAGTCGAAACCTTGGGCTCGGGTTTACACGCGCAGAGGATTAAAGGGAGAATGATTAACCAATGTCTCATCGTAACTCACACAATAACTCGCCCCCTTATTGGCAACCAAAAGGCAGTATTATCAACTAAACTAATAGGGACTATTCTTAATTATACCCCTGGGAAGTGCTTTTAGTTAGCAAAACGGAACACGGTGACGTCTCCGTCCTTAAACAGGTACTCTTTACCTTCGAGTCGATATTTTCCGGCGTCGCGGGCAGCGGCAACGGAACCGAGCTTCACGAGGTCAGCATAAGCGACGATTTCAGCCTTAATAAAACCCTTTTCAAAATCAGTATGGATAACGCCGGCACATTGTGGAGCGGTCATACCGTGACGGAATGTCCACGCACGAACTTCTTTTTCTCCTGCAGTGAAATAGGTCGCCAGTCCGAGTAATTTATAAGCGCCGCGGATTAATCCCGACACACCTGAGTCGGTTACACCGAGAGCACTGAGATAATCTTTGGCTTCGTTAGGAGGTAAGTCGCAGAGTTCGGCTTCGACTTGAGCACAGATGACGACCGCTTCGCAGCCAGATTGTTCAGCAATATGTTTACGCACGGCTTCGACGTAAGGATTCTTGGAAGGATCCGCTAAATGTTCTTCGGCGACATTACAGGCGTAGAGAACTGATTTCGATGATAAGAGAGCGTAGCTTTTAATTCTCACTCTTTCTTCATCGTTCACCGATAAACTGGAAGCAGGTTTACCGTCATTTAAGTGTTTAATCAGGCGGGTAAGTAGTTCGACGTTTGCGATAGCGTCTTTGTCCTGACTCTTAATTTTCTTTTGATTCTTATCGAGCTGTTGTTCGGCCGATTGAATATCGGCTAAAATGAGTTCAGTTTCAATCACACCAATATCGCGAATGGGATCCACTTTACCCATGTTGTGCACGATGTCATCATTATCGAAACAACGGACGACGTGGACGACGGCATCGACTTCACGAATGTTCGCTAAAAATTTATTTCCTAAACCTTCACCCTTGGATGCACCCGCCACCAATCCAGCGATGTCCACGAATTCAATCGCTGCAGGAATGACCACCTTGGTGCCAGCGATTTTTTGAAGTTCAAAGAGACGTTCGTCGGGCACTTCGACCACGCCAACATTCGGCTCGATGGTGCAGAACGGATAGTTCGCGGCCTCAGCTTTGCGTGAGCGTGTGAGAGCGTTGAAGAGAGTAGACTTACCGACGTTGGGTAGTCCGACGATGCCTGCCTGTAACATAGAGTTTGCAACGTGGGCGTCCTTGCCCCGAAGGTCAAGAGCCGGAAATGAACAATGGCAAAGTCTCCGCTTCTTCGCGGGTTTTGCTGTTGGGAAGAACGACCTCTTGGTCGGGCAATACCTGCCCTTTATTGAGTTTAGCTAAGCAGACCCGACCCTTGATCGACTGCACACTTAATAATGCGGTCGGCTTCAGGTCGTTATCGCGGGCGACAATGAAATCATTTTCTCTTAAATTAAACTCCGGGACTTCTCGCACTAAATGAACGGCGATGAGGCCAGTGAATTCCGACGAACGTCCGATAAATCCAACGCGATAGTTCGTTGAACTACCGATGGGCTTACTGAACGGAGATACCTGCTCAACGACTTCACACTCTGTTGGCGTCGTCGCACAACCCGTGATGAGTAATGCTAGAACGACGCAACAGAGACGTGAAATCACTTAGAGCTGCTGATTTTGCTGCTGCTGTTGACGGTGCGCCGCGATGAAGTCGTTGTTCTTCTGACGGAACGCTTCCAAGGTCGCGCTCGGCTTGTCGATTTCGCTTAATTTATCTGGATCGGTTTCTGGATCCACGAAGTTATCAAAGCCAGGACCGGAAGTATCCAGTTCGCCTTCGAACATGCCTTGGAGTTTACGCATGCGCGTTGGGTGACGCATCTTGCGGAGAGCTTTGGCTTCAATTTGGCGAATACGTTCACGAGTCACTTTGAAGTGACGACCGACTTCTTCAAGGGTGCGTTGGACGCCGTCGAGTAAACCGAAACGTAGAATTAAAACTTCTTTTTCGCGCTCAGCTAAGGAATGCAGAACGAAGTCAATCTTCTCGCGGAGGAGTCGTGTAGAAGCAGTATCGCTGGGGTTTTCCGCTGATTTATCTTCAATGAAATCGCCCAAGGAAGTATCTTCGCCATCGCCGACGGGTGATTGTAAGGAGATAGGCTGTTGAGCCATCTTCATGATTTGTTGTACGCGATCGATGGCCATGTTCATCTCGTTCGCGACTTCTTCGGCGGTAGGTTCGTGACCTAATTCCTGCGTGAGTTGTTTTTGCACCTGCATTACCTTGTTCAAGGTCTCAATCATGTGCACAGGAATACGGATGGTGCGGGCTTGATCCGCAATGGAGCGAGTGATTGCTTGGCGGATCCACCAGGTAGCGTAAGTCGAGAATTTGTAGCCACGACGGTACTCGAATTTTTCCACCGCTTTAACTAAGCCCATATTACCTTCTTGAATGAGGTCGGTGAAGAGCAGTCCGCGATTTTGATATTTCTTCGCAATCGAAATCACTAAGCGCAAGTTGTGCTCAACCATTTCGGTTTTCGCTTTTTGTGCTTCGTCTAAGTGTTTACGCACCGAACGTACGCAGTGCAGAAGTTCGGTTGGGGACATGCGCCAGCGACGTTCAATCTCTTGGGCGCGGGTGGAGGAGACTTCAGGACGGCGAGCGAGTTTGGCACGCACGGGACCGCGCATGATCGGCGTAGGATTTGCCAAGAGGCGACAGTCTTCGAGGTCGGCCTTTAATTCAGGTAACTCCAACCAATCTTCAAAGAGCTTCATCTTAAAGAAGAATTTACGGAGGATATCTTTACAGCCTTCTTTGCTGGTTAATTCAATTTTTCGATAAGCTTCACGGGCTTTAGCTTTTTTGCCTTCGTCTTTTTCATCGTTATATTTCTTCCAAGCCTTTTCGAGACGTTCTTCGAGTTTGATACATTCATCAATCGCCTTGGGTAAGTTCTTATAATAGGTATCACGGGACTCTACTTTTTTATCGATAACGACTTTATCAAAACGTTCTTCCTTTTTGAAAACCTTTTGGGCGAGATCGAGTTGGTAGGGCAGGGTGAGCCAGCAGGAGAAGAGGAATTCTTGGGCGCGTAATTCGGTGTCTTCGATGCGCTTGGAGATTTCCACTTCTTGCTCGCGAGTCAGCAGGGGCTTGTGGCCCATCTGTTTTAAATAAACATTGAATGGGTCGTAAGGCGCATCTGCCGGAACCGTACGCGCTGCTTCTTCTTCCGACTCGTCGATCTTCTTCTGATACATTTCGACTTCTTCTTCATCGAGTAATTTAATTTCTAAATTATCGAGAATGTTCATGATGCTTTCGATCAACTCAGCATCGGTCGCGCTATCAGGAATGACTTCGTTAATATTTTGAACGGTGACGTAGCCATTCTTTTTGGAGAGTCCGACAAGAATCTGAACCTTGGCGTTCACATCCTTAGGTACAATCGGAACGCTGAGCGCTTTGTCCTTACCAAAGGGAATAGGCTTAGGTACGATTTTGGCTAAAATTTTCTGATCAATCACCGGTTTGGCGGCGACTGACTTGGATGCAACAACCGGGGCTGCCTTAGTGGGTGCATTCTTGGCGGGTGTTGCCTTAGCAGGTGCCACCTTTGCGGGGGCTGCTTTGGTGTTCATGATTGCTGCTTTGTTTACGGGCTTGGCGGCAGCTGGCTTCGCCAGTGCTTTGCCGGCGGGTTTCGCCACCGCTTTTGCTGCGATTGGTTTAGCCGCAGGTTTAGCAGGTTTTTTGGAGTGAGCTTTTTTGTTATTTTTGGATTCGGGCATGTGTGGAAAGTGGATGGGGTTAAATTTAAGTTACCCTCTCTATACTAGGGGCTCGGTAGTGAGCAAAAACTGCGAGGGCGGAATTTTGAGCTAAACTGAAGTTATTTTAGTTTTCTGACTTGGGCAGCGAAGGGGGAGTCTGGCTTTCTTTGCGGAGTTTAATCTTTTCGGTTAATAAAGAATTGAGTTTGTCGACTTCGGTGGAAGGAGTGGAAGCGATTTGCGCGTCGATTTGTCGGTTCTGAAGTTGGATGCGGCGTTGATGGAAAGCTTTGAGTATGCTGTTGATTCTACTTTTTAGTTCTCCTTCTTGGTCCTGATCTTGCGTTTGGTGGGATGTTAATTTCGCGGCTTCGGTTTGGAGTTCTGGATCGAGTACATTGACTGCTTCACGGATTCCTTTGAAATGCCCGTTCACCGCTTCGTTTAAGAGCGCGAGCAATAAACTGCCTCCTCGATAATTAACATCAATCCACTCAAGAGGTAGGGCTTCGGAAACGGGGATAAAGTACTGTTCATGCCGCAATAAGACATGTATTAAGTCTTCTTCGGGAGTTGTCAAGCCCCCCCCCTTGACAACGGGCACTTCGACCGGTTGGGCAGGGGATAACTGGGCGGCGGGTCGGCGGGACGCCGAATTGGCCAAATGTCGCTCGTAGGCCATGTGCATTTCGCGGATACCGATGCCTGCGTGTCGCGCAGCCTCATTGAGAGCCTCGCGGACGATTTCCTCGGCACCGGCTTGCTCAACAATCGGGAAAAGGCTTTCGAGCAGGGAGAGCCTTTGGGCGAGTGGGCTCGTCGTACTCCCTTCCGGGATAATGGACTGAACGCAGAAACGCATCGCCGTTCGGGCAGTTTTTAAAAGGCCAGGCCAGGACTCGATGCTGTGTGTCGAAAAATATTCATCAGGATCTTTACCGCCGGGGAGTGAGAGGAAGCGAATGTCGAGACCTTCGCGTAGGCCGATGGGGAGGAGTCGCAGGGCGGCTTTTTGACCGGCCGCATCGGAGTCGAGAAATACGACCAGCTGCTTGGTGAAGCGACGTAACTGGGCGAGGTGTTCTTCGGTGACGGCGGTGCCTTGTGCGGCGATGACCCCGTGGATGCCAACGGTGTGGCAGCGGATAGCGTCGAGCTGACCTTCAACGAGCACGAATGGCTCTTCGTCTTTTCGATTCGCCCGAGCGCGATCCAAATTAAATACCGTACGTGATTTTTTGAATAAATCGGTCTCCGGTGAGTTCACATACTTGGCCTCGCGCGAAGGGTCGTCTTGAGGCGTAATATCGAGTGTTCGTGCGGTGAAAGCGATAACTCGGCCCTGAATATCGCGAATCGGAATGACTAGGCGACCGCGAAAACGACAACGCCAGCGAATCGGATCAGGTTGTTTGTCGACGCCGAAAAATAAGCCCGTTCCGGCAATCGCTTCTTTAGTGAAATTCTTTTTTAATAATCCGGGGATTAATTTCGAGTCATCAATCGGAGCAAATCCAATACCAAAATCTTCAGCGACGTTGAGATCGAACTTTCGTTTTTCGATCCAGTAATTTTTAATCCATTCGCTGTGTTGGGCGTCTTCGAGAAAACATCGATGCCAGTAATCGGCAATCAGTTGGTGGATTTCTAATAGTTGACTGCGTAGTGAGCGGCCCTCGGTGGTTTGAGAGGATTGTTCGTATTCTAGTTCGACGCCGAAGCGCATCGCGACGCGTTCCACGGCTTCTGGAAAATCTAGGCCTTCGCGTGCGGTGACTAATTTAAAAACATCGCCGCCTTGTTGAGTGCTAAAGCAATACCACAGACCCGTTTCGGGATTTACTTTAAACGATGGACTTTTTTCTGACTTAAAAGGACTCAGCCCCCACCAATCGCGACCGCGTTGTTTCATTTGGGTATAGTCACCTGCCAGAGCTACAATATCAGCTCGCTGTCTTAAGTCGTCGATGGATCTGCGTGAGATGAGTGCCACTGCTGTCAAGGGGTGTGTGTCAAGGGGGGCGGTGCAACCGAAAATATTGTTAATTTAACTCTTAATACAAGCAGGGGTTTGCCTTAGGCCTAAAAATAATCATTACACCCCATGTGCGGCTATCACGAATCTTACCTCCCGTTTTAACGGCTTTAGTCATCCTCGTTGTTTGGCAGGTCTTGCCGCCTATTCTTGGAATCAAAGATTATCTATTGCCGCGTCCTAGTTTGGTTTACCAGACCATGGTCAAAGAAGCCCAATTTTTGATTCCAGCTGCGGGTCGGACGGCTATTGCGGCGGCACTCGGGCTGATGAGCGCGGTTGCAGGCGGGTTGATTGTGGCCAGTTTCTTTACGATGTTCGTCTCGGTTCGACGAAGTTTTCTCCCCTGGGTTTTAATTTTGCAAATGACTCCGGTGATTGTCTTGGTGCCGCTGATTGCGATTTGGTTAGGTTCAGGTTTGGCGAGTATTGTCGCCATCACCTTTTTAATTTCATTTTTCCCCATCGCTGCTTCGGCGTCGTCAGGCATGTCACAGGTGGATCCCAACTACGCGGATTTATTTAAGGTGATGAAGGCCACACGTGCACAGACATTTTGGAAACTCTGGGTGCCTGGTGCACTGCCGAGTGTGATTACCGGAGTGAAAATTGCGGCGACCTTAGCAACCGTCGGCGCAGTGAGTGGCGAGTACATGGTCGGAACCAATCCCGCAGAAAGTGGCTTAGGTTATCTTCTCCAAATTTATTGGAATCGCACGGATACCGCGGCCGTTTTTGCGGTGGCGGTGGTCGCTTGTGTGGTCGGCTATTGTTTTGTCGCGCTCGTGAATTGGATTGGGGCACGACTACTCATCCGCGAATAATTACTCAGTCGACGCACTGCGGCCAAAGACTACGGAAAGATATTTGCGCTTGTTTGTCGGGTATTTCTGGCCGCTCGGGGTCAGTCAGAAACTTCAATGGGAATGCGGGTTTAATGGATAAAATCGTGATGACTTGATCTTTAATTTCAAACACCGCGTACCAGGCGCCACAGCCGATATCAAAAAGATTTCCGTGACGGCTACGAATGCGACGCGTGCGATGCGGAGAGGGATCGCGCGAGAGAATTTCTTGGAGTCGCTCGGTAAAATCTATGTCCCAAGTTTTTCGTAACCAAGAAAGATGTTCCTCTGCCAGTGCGCTATAAATGATTTGATATACGGGAGGAGAACTTTGTGCATTGTCGATTTCCTGGAGCCAGCCCGCTTTGGAGTCGGGAAAAGAATCGTAGGCGGGGATGTACGGTTTAATATCAAAAATAGGAGTACCTTCGACTAAGTCACACGGCCCGAGAATCAGTTGATTTTTTTTGATACCGATCAGTTGAACCGGGGTGATGCCGAGTGGATTGGGGCGGTGAGGGGAGCGCGTGGAAAAAACGCCGCGACGTTTGGCCGGTCCGCGCGGTGGGAGGACTTGGGGGCGCCAATCTTTATTACGATGGAACCACCAAATCAGCCAAATGCGGTCAAAGCCTTCGAGGTCGAGTAATGCCTTCTGATATTTATCACCCTTAATCAGTTCTAAAATATTTGTCTCCGGCTGTGATTCGTCGGGTTGATGTCGGGCATTAAATTTGAGTGATTTACCGTTACGGATAAAGCCGATGGGTTGAATGGTCAGTTCGTCGCTCACTTGTTTTTATTAACACTAGCTAAGGTTAACTGACAAGAGGCGTTTGCTAGTTTCATCGGCTTGCCTAAAATTCAATTTCTCTGTATAGTCAGCGCATATTGAGTAAAATCATCAATCTTTCTTGTTATAAGTTTGCGCCGCTCGACGAGTTGGAGGGTCGCAAAGCGCAATTGCTTACCCTGTGTTTAGAGCAGAAAGTTAAGGGAACTATTTTATTAGCGCCCGAAGGAATTAATTTTTTTATCGCGGGAACGACAGAGCAATTAGACCAAGTTCTAAAGGCACTTCGTGGCATTCCTGGTTTGGCGGATATTCAGCCCAAGGAAAGTCCGAGTGGCGAACAGCCATTTAAACGCATGTTGGTGAAGATTAAAAAAGAGATTATCGCTTTCGGGATTGAGGGAGTTAATCCCGCGCTGAAGCCGGCACCGAAGATTACCGCTCAGGAGTTGAAGAAGATGTTAGATGAAGGTCAGCCGATTACTTTGTTAGACACCCGTAATGATTATGAAGTGCGGATGGGTACGTTTAAAGGGGCGGTGCCTGCGGGTGTGATGACTTTTCGAGAATTTCCTAACGCGGTTAAAAAACTTCCTGAACAATTAAAGAATCAGCCGGTAGTTATGTTTTGCACGGGAGGAATTCGCTGTGAAAAAGCTGGACCGTTCATGGAGATGGAAGGGTACACCAATATCATGCAGCTCGACGGTGGTATTTTGAAATATTTCGAAGAAGTCGGTGGAAAGCATTACGACGGTGAGTGTTTTGTGTTTGATGAGAGAGTGGGGGTGGGGCCTGATCTTCAGGAGACGCCTTCGATTCTCTGTTTTAATTGTCAGATGCCCCTATCTCTAGCGGATCAACAGCACCCAGATTACGTGTTGGAGAAGTCCTGTCCTTATTGCATTCACGGTAAGTCTCAGGGCCGTCCCATTGCACCGCAGTTAGATAACCGAGGCTAGTTTTTCGAGTTTCCTTGATTTAACGAAGATTCAGG
>JBBAUU010000061.1:0-8676 GCA_040398065.1 Opitutales bacterium
TGGAAGGTATTTATCAAGAAGATCGCCAATAAATTTCAGTGATTCGTCGTCGGGCTTCAAAGTACCAGGAATGGGCTTAAACTGCTGGGTTAGCGGGTGAATCCAGCCTTCCGGGCATTCCGCCATGGATCGGTATTTAGGATGACGGAGCCAGCGCTCCATATGTCCAAACGTATTTAAATTAGGAACCAGTTCGATACCGAGACTGAGACATTCTCGATCCAGTTGTTCAATTTCCGCGGGTGTTAAAGGTGAAGCCTCTTGCCAAACTTCTTCGTGTCCCGGAAAGGCAAAACTATGTTCGATGTAAAGTTGCAGTTGGTTGACGCGTAGTCGCGCTAATGCACGGATGAGTTGGCGAAATTCATTTTGGGTTGGGATTTTGCAGCGTGATATATCCAACATGAATCCACGAATGGGTAAGTCCGGACTATCTAAAACTTCACAACAGGGCAGGGCTTCAGGATTTTGCTCAAAGATTTGTCGGAGAGTTTGTGCTCCGTAAAGCACGCCCGCTGCATCACGTGCTTTTAAATGAATGCCACTCGTAGCGATTTCTAAATAGTAAGATTCGGATCCCAGTGCTTCGGTGTATTCGATTCGACACGGCGTAGTTTGTTTGGCGTCGAGTGCGGCTTCGGCTTCGGCAATCGACTGAGGAAGATTTTTTAGAAAAACCGCGGTGGGGTGGGGTGCCTTGGGGACGGGTAGAAAGCCACCACGAAGACTCAATTCCCGGGGTCGGGGAAAGAGCTGTGGTAGTTGGGCACGCATGAAATAACCCTTACAAACTTAGTCCTTTCGGGCAAGCCCTCACCTCGGGACGGCTATTTGGGCAAAAAGAGAGAATATGACGTATCTTTCTATCAAGATACATTGATGTGAACTTGCCACCTCGCCCTTTTCTATTTCGATAACCGCCTATGGATCACAAAGACTCCTATATCTTTTCTTCCGAATCAGTAGGCGAGGGTCACCCCGATAAGGTGGCTGACTCCATCTCTGACTCCATCTTGGACGCTGTTTTCGCTCAAGATAAGTTTTCGCGCGTTGCGTGCGAAACCTTGGTGAAGAGCGACCACGTTGTCATTGCAGGTGAATTAACCACCAAAGCCAAAGTTAATTTTGAAGAAGTCGTTCGCGCAGCGATTCGTGAAATTGGCTATGTGAATGACGACGACGTTTTCCACGCCGACAAAGTTTTCTTCACTAATCTTTTAACGAAACAATCTCCTGACATTGCCCAAGGGGTTGACGAACGTAAAGCCTCTGGAAAAAAACACTCTAAGATGGGTGCCGGCGACCAAGGGATTATGTTTGGTTATGCTTCGAATGAAACCGAAGAGCTCATGCCCGCTCCCGTGATGTTTGCTCACCGCTTAAACCGCGAATTAGCCCGCATCCGTAAATCAGGTGCCCGTGGTACAGAATGGATTCGTCCTGACTGTAAATCGCAAGTCGCGGTACGTTACGAAAACGGAAAATTAAAAGAAATCACGAACGTGGTTATTTCGACACAACACACGGCCGATGTCAGCCACGCTCAAATCGAAAAATTCTGTATCAATCAGATTATTCACAAGGTTTTACCCAAGAATTTAATCAGTAAGAAAACTGAGTTTTTAATTAATCCTACCGGACGCTTTGTCATTGGTGGTCCACAAGGCGATTGCGGATTAACCGGACGTAAAATCATCGTCGATTCGTACGGCGGTATGGGTCGTCACGGTGGTGGTGCGTTTTCTGGAAAAGATCCAACCAAGGTCGATCGTTCCGCTGCTTACATGGCTCGCTGGGTCGCTAAGCATATTGTTGATTCAGGAGTTGCTGATCGTTGTGAATTACAAGTCGCCTACGCGATTGGTCACCCTGAGCCTACGAGTCTTCACCTGGATACTTTTGGTACGGGCAATATGTCCGATGCCTCCATCTTGGCTGCCGTGAAAGAAGTTTTCCTATTTAATCCTGCTGAGATTATTAAACAGCTCGATCTCCGTCGTCCGATTTATCGCGCGAGCACGCACTACGGTCACTTCGGTAAAAAAGGTTTACCGTGGGAAGAAACCAAGCACCTCGCAAAATTCGTCAAAGCCCTTCACCAACAATCTTAAAAACTATGTACTCACCAAAACCCTCCCGCACAAAATCTGCCAAAGCAGATTTCAAAGTAGCTGATCTCAGTCTTGCCGACTGGGGCCGTAAAGAACTCCAAGTCGCCGAGCACGAAATGCCAGGCCTGATGGCATTGCGCGCCAAGTATTCAAAAACCAAGCCTTTAAAGGGCGTACGCATTACTGGCTCGTTGCACATGACGATTCAGACCGCGGTCCTTATCGAAACCTTAGCAGCCCTCGGTGCCGATGTGCGCTGGGCCTCTTGTAATATCTTTTCAACTCAGGATCACGCCGCTGCTGCTATCGCTAAAGCGGGCTTCCCTGTCTTTGCCTGGAAGGGTGAAACCTTGGAAGAGTATTGGGAGTGCACCATGGAAGCACTCACCTGGCCTAACGGTAGTGGCCCTGAACTCATCGTCGATGACGGCGGTGATGCGACACTCTTAATTCACAAAGGATACGAATTAGAAAACGGATCTAAGTGGGTGAATACCAAATCCGAATCACACGAAGAGCAGGTTATCAAAAACCTCCTCAAGAAGGTAGCTAAAGAACGTCCAGGCCACTGGCACAAAGTTGTGGCTGCCTGGAAGGGTGTTTCTGAAGAAACTACGACTGGCGTAAAACGTCTTTATAGCATGCTTGAAGCCGGTGAACTCTTAGTGCCAACCGTTAACGTTAACGATACGGCTACGAAATCTAAATTCGACAATTTATACGGTTGCCGTGAATCCTTGGTGGATGGCATTAAGCGCGCCACCGATGTGATGGTCGCTGGAAAACTCGCCCTCGTCATTGGTTATGGCGACGTGGGTAAAGGCTCTGCGCAATCTCTGCGTGGATTAGGCGCGACGGTACAGATTGCTGAAGTGGATCCGATTTGTGCGCTGCAAGCGGCGATGGAAGGCTATCGCGTTGTTCGCATCGAAGACACTCTAGGTAATACCGATATTTATGTAACGGCTACCGGTAATCGCGACATCATCACCCTCGAGCACATGCAGAAGATGAAAGACCAAGCGATTGTTTGTAACATCGGACACTTCGATAACGAAATCCAAGTCACTCGTTTGAATGACGCCAAGGGTGTAAAGAAAGAAGTGATTAAGCCTCAAGTCGATCGCTACACCTTCCCTAAAGGAAAACAGATTTATATGTTGGCGGAAGGACGCTTAGTAAATCTTGGCTGCGCCACTGGTCACCCTAGTTATGTGATGTCGACTTCGTTCTCAAATCAGGTCCTCGCGCAAATTCACTTATGGGAAACCCGTCAAACAGCTAAGCCCGGTGTTTGTGTCTTACCTAAACACCTCGACGAAGAAGTCGCTCGCTTACACTTAGAAAAAATTGGAGCTAAACTCACCAAGTTAACTAAGGCTCAAGCAGACTATATTGGGGTGAAGCCTAACGGACCCTTTAAGACCGATAGCTACAGGTACTAATTATAATCCTTTAATATCGGTGCTGGGCGGCACTTCGACCTTTTTTGAAGCATTATTATTATGCTCAATTAAGGTCTGCCGTAATTCTTTAACTTCCTTGTGTAGAGCGCGAATCTCTCGCAATTCACCTTCGTGATCACGGTCCTCTTTAGGAAGAATTAGCTTCGATGTGATGTATGCTGAAATGGAACCAAATAGGGCAACGCCGACAATCATAAGGCCTGCGGCGATAAATCTTCCCTCTACGGTCACGGGGTAGATGTCGCCATAGCCTACGGTGGTAACCGTGGAAAGTGCCCACCATACTGCATCGCCCCCACTTTTAATCAGTGCTTCGGGAGACTTTCGCTCAACTTCAACGATGAGTGTCGTGCTAAAAAGAATCATCACAAGAGCGATTCCTGGCATCGCCAGAATTTTTTCATTCAACGTAGTGCCCGATGTTACTCCTTTGAATTTATAAATAATTCGGGCCAGGCGGACGAATCGATAGATGCGAATCGCCTGCATCGCACGAAAGGCAGCATCGAGTGGAATAGCCGCGAGCACATCCAGCCAACCCCATTTCCAGTATTTTCTGCTCCAGTCCATGCGTCGCCAGCGAACCAAAACGTCGACCATGAAAATGACACACGCATAACGATCGATTAAAATAAACTGATTTTGGGTGTCATGGGGAAGGGTGACGAAAGTTTCCCAAATAATTAAAACCAAGGAGACAACCGAGACGACGAGCACCGACCAATCCCAAACCTTTAATTTTTCCTGAAGCTCTTTGTCCATTCTCATAGACAAATATTAGAGAGTTTGGCCACCAAGACAAACACCGTTTTTAAGATGGCCTTATCAGAAACCTATTTATTCTGGTCTATCCACCATTGGGTTGCATTCACTTCGCCCTGACTTCGCAGTCTCTGCGCATAGTCTTTCATTTGTTCATCCGACATTTTGCTGATCGGTAAATCTTGAGCCTTTTGTACCAAACTCTGCAGTTGGTTTTTTTGCTGATTTAATTCTTTTAAACGCACGTCGGCGGTTTGCCCCGTGGAATTGACCGGCGTTAAGGGATCCAGTTGATTCAAAATCTTCGATTCAATATCGATGCCGACTAAACTGCTGAGGAAACTCGGTTTTTCTTGGGCCTGAATTTTTTGTCCAATGTCTAGTCCGATGGATACGGTGGGCTCGGCCGCATCCATATCATTATTTTTAATATACTGATCGCGCAGTTCGCCCAATTTATCAGCCACTGCACCTACTTTACTGGTCGTGTCTTGGTTGCGCTGGGCGGAATCGAAGAGCGCATAAAGTTGAGCTTCGGTGCTAGTGTATCCTGCGGATAAGTAGGCCGCCTCAGTTCCAGAAGCTAAGACTAGGGAGTAGTCCTGCAGTGTACCGCTATCGAGTGATTGGATTAAGCCCCCCGCTGCTTTGGAAAAATCTCCCTTTTCGAATGCCGAAAGAGAATCTAGATAATCACAAAGTGGATTTTGTGGATCGTGTGTTTTGAATGCATTGAGTGCGGCTTGTCGTTCTTCTTGGGTGGGTCCGCGTAGGGCCATCTCTAATTGCACGACTGGGTTCTCGCCGAATCGGGTAATCGCTTCACGTAACAACTCGGGATTTTTACTTAAACGACTCCCAATAACGAGGCAGGTGGCATCGCGGTCGTTCGTGGTGAGATAGCCCTGGATCTGTTGATTGGTTAAAGAGGGCAGACCATTTTGACTCAGTTGCTTAATGGTCTCTTTGATTGCCGATTCACTGGTGACAATCTTCGTGGGCACCTGCACGAGTCCTTGAATGGGCCGCGGGCTATTTATCTGAACCACCGTTTCGCTTTTTGGTTTATTTAAACCGCGGTCATAATTGATCCATAATACGGCGAGCGCTACAATAGATACGCCCACGCCAATTAATAGATACCGCTTCATTCGTTTATAATGTTACACATGAGATAGTTGAAGACAACCTTGTTCAATCAAGGGTCCAATTCGATAATTTAACCGATTAGCTCAATTTTTAGATTATTATTATTTGCTCCCTCGCCTATTTTGCTCACTTTGCGTGCATGGCTGAATCGCCCCAATCATTAAGAGAATGTAAAGCCTCACCGACCGGTAGTCGCTTTATGGCTATTTGCGGATTGGGGGATATTGTCACCAAGTCGGCAAAGAATGGTTCCACTTATTTCGAATTTGTTTTAGGTGATTCCTCGGACGAAGTAAAAGTACGGGTCTTTTCTCATTCACCTCTTAAGTCGGTCCTCACCTCATTGAAGCCCGGTACGGCTGTCAGGGTCGGTGGGACGATGGGTGAGTTTGCGGCTCGTCCAGAATTTCGTGTCGATGCTCTCGTGGCTCTTACTGATGCCGAAAAATCTGACCCTGCCATCATGGGTCGCCTTACTCCCGTGTCTCAACAAGATCCACTAAAAATGCGCGAAGAACTCAGCGCTATTATTAAACGCATTCCCCATGCACCTTTACGCGCTTTGGTGGAATCGATTCTAGAAGAACACGGAGAGCGTTTCTACGACTCGGTCGCCGCCACAGGCATGCACCACGCCTACCGTCACGGCCTCCTCGAACACACCCTGCGTATGGCGCGTTGTGCCGAAGCCTTGCTACCTCTTTACCCTAAAGTGGATCACTCCCTCGCGGTCTCGAGTATTATTCTGCACGACGTAGGTAAAATTCAGGAATATACTAAACTCGAGCCTGGTATGCCACGCGCCGGTTTCACCCGCGCAGGAAATTTACACGGTCACTTAGTCTTAGGAGCTTTTATCGTTAGAGAACATGCAACTAAGGTTCAACTCGAAGCCTCATTGCGTGAACGCGTAGAGCACGTGTTGCTCAGCCACCACACGATGCGTGAATACGGTGCGTGTCAGACTCCCTCGACGCCTGAAGCGGTTTTCGTGGCGCGTATTGATGATATGGACGCGAAACTTTCTGCGATTGAAGAGGAATTACGTAAGGCGCCTCCTGGTGTTGAGTTTATGCCCTTAAAGGCGATTGATGGTCAGTTGCTCATTACACCTCCGAAAACTAAATAATGATTACGTTGCAGGAGTTGGACTTTGATCTGCCTCCTGAACGGATTGCGGCTGTGCCTTCGGAGCGGCGTGATGAATCGCGATTACTCGTCGTGCATCGTGCGACCAAGAAAATATCGCATCACACTTTTCGAGAGCTCCCTGACCTGATTCCCCCTGCAACGACTTTCTTCCGAAATAGTGTGCGAGTTTTAAAGGCCCGACTTTTTGGAGTTCGTCCCACAGGCGGAAAAGTGGAATGCCTTTTACTTCGTCCCACCGCCAACCCTTTAGAGTGGCATTGCATGTTGCGACCCGGAAAACGTGCCTCAGATCAGGCAGGATTCACCATCGATGGTCATCACGCTGTGGTCGTATCGGTCGGCCCAGGTGGAGATTATATCGTGCGATTTAATTTACCGGCCGGATTAAGCGTCGAACAACTTGCTCAACAGCACGGAGAATTACCGCTTCCGCCTTACATCGTGGATGCACGAAAAAACTTAGGTGTAAAAGATTTTACCGACGACGAACGCTACCAAACGGTTTATGCCGAACAATCGGCGACCCGTGCCGTGGCTGCGCCCACCGCAGGATTGCATTTCACGACCGAGCTCCTCGAAAAATTATCTAAGCAAGGACACGATACCTTTAACCTTATTCTGGATGTGGGTGCGGGAACTTTTCAACCCATTCAAGCGTCCGATTTAAATAACCATGTTATGCATAGTGAAGACTATGTTATTTCAGTAAATACAATCGAGGCGCTGCGTAGTCGCCGGCCGCGCCTAGCCGTGGGTACAACCACGGTACGTTCAGCAGAGGACTTTATCAGAAAATTTCCTGACTTTAAAAACCTACCAGCGGGTGATTATAAAGGCAGTTCCAGTTTATTTATTAAGCCGGGTGACACGATTCAGTGTTGTGAGCACCTGCTCACTAATTTCCATTTACCTAAATCAACTTTACTCTGTCTGGTGGCGGCATTCTTAACGCCTGGAGATGAGTCCGGACTCCCTTGGCTTAAAGAGATTTATGCGGAAGCGATTCAGCGCGAGTACCGCTTTTTTAGTTACGGTGATGCGATGTTAATCCTGTAAAATTTACTTTTTTAGCGAGTCGCGAATTTCCGTCAGCAGCTTAACTTCAGCACTTGGTCCGGCTACCACCACAGGATCTTTTAATTTATTAATCTGACGGATGAGTAAGAAAATAGTGAACGACACGATGATGAAACTCACGACCGTATTGGCAAAGGCACCGTATTTGATAATCACGGCGCCCGCCGCTTCTGCGTCCGCCATGGTGGCGTAAGGTCCGGCTGCTTTGGTGCCCTGTTTGAGAATGAAATAAAGATGAGAGAAGTCCACGTTCCCGAGTACATAGCCTAGGGGCGGCATGATGATGTCTTCGACGAGTGACTTAACGATGGCACCAAAGGACGCGCCAATAATCACCCCGACCGCGAGATCAGCCACATTGCCCCGCAAAGCAAATTTCTTAAATTCTTCTTTGAGCGACATAGGGTTAACTCCTTAATTTTTTTCAGGCGCTGGGGTGTTAACTTTTATAACCAGAATTTTAATCTGTTCGTTTAGGTCTTTAATCACAGCGTTCTGTTTTTCGATGCGACTATTCACTTCATTGACCTGCGCTACAGATTTTTTACCAAATTCTTCAGCCGTTTGTAGGGCTTTGGTCGTGTCCGCATTTTGCGTTTCGAGTTGAGCTACTTTTTCGTTGGTTTCCTTGAGCGTCTTTTCTGTTTTAGTAAGGGTGTCGGCTAACTCGTTTTTCTCATTAACATTCGCCTCGTTGATTTTTAAGGTCAGCACCAGTTTTTCATTAAGTCGCTTGAGGTCGGCATCTTTCGCATCAATCGCCACGCGATTTTCAGCCAACTTAGTTTCTTGATCTTGATTGAGTGTTTTGAGGTTGGCGACCTGAACGTCTAAAACGTCAATGCGCGACTTTTGGGCTTCAATGGTTTCCTTCCACTGTAAACCTTTCCATAAAATTACCACCGCGAGTGCGATGAAGAGCACAACAACGATGGAAATGATAACCCCTTGAGGGTTAG
>JBBAUU010000062.1:0-8630 GCA_040398065.1 Opitutales bacterium
GTAAATCTAAAGGTGGAGGCGGTCGCCAACATCTTAAATCACCTTGGGGTCAGCTCGCTAAGGGCTTCCCAACACGTACCAAAGCTAAGAGCTCTAACAACCAAATCATCGTGCGCCGTAACGGTCGCAAAGTGAAACAAGCATAATTTACCATGTCACGCTCTCGTAAAAAAGGATACTTCGTCGACCCACATTTAGTGGACAAGATCGCTGCTGCCCAAAAGACCAGCAACCGTAAGCCCATCAAAACTTGGTCACGTCGTTCGACGGTTACGCCTGATTTCGTTGGCCTCAATCTCGAGGTACATAACGGTAAGGCCTTCATTGCTGTGTACATCACAGAAAATATGGTCGGACATAAACTCGGTGAGTTCGCTCCAACGCGCACCTTCCGTCAACACACTCAACCTTCACGTAAGGAAGCCCAGTAATCTTTATGCGTTTCAGTCACTCAATCTTCGCTCTCTTTGTTGCTACGGTTATTACCGTCGCAGCGAATGGTCGTGCATTGAGTTCAGCTGAAGCTGAAGGTCGAGCCAAGGTAGCCCAAGTGATTGCCGGAAATAACACTGACCTCGTTGTCGTGTCCGGTGGTTATAATTGTGGTCTTCGTCCTGGTGCTGTTTGCACAGTCACTCGCGAAGGCCGTGCCTTTGGTTCGGTGATTGTGGCTGAAGCAACTGAACAACGCGCTATCGCACTTATCCTTTCACTCGATTCTTCAACGCAAATTACGTTGGGCGACACGATCACCCTTCGTCCTAACCCACGCATCTAATTCTCTAAACTATTTATCACGTCATGGAAGTTCACGCCTCTACTCGTTTCGCTCGTATGTCACCCCAAAAGGTGCGCGAAGTTGCACGTCAAATCCAAGGTTTGCCCGCTGAAGAAGCCATCCAGCTTCTCCGCTTCATCCCTCGTAAATCTGCGCGCTTACTCGCAAAGACTTTGGCCAGTGCCATCGCCAATGCGGAGAACAATCACAGTTTATCATCCAACGATCTCGTCGTGGTTTCGGCCACCGTTAATCAAGGTCCCGTGCTCAAGCGCTCGATGCCTGCCGCTCGTGGTTCCGCTCACCCCATTCATAAATCGATGAGCCATATCCGTATCGCTCTCGGTTCCTCCACTAAATAAACCAACTTAAAAGACTACAATGGGACAGAAAGTAAATCCAATCGGCTTCCGTTTAGCCGTTCGTCGTAACTGGGAATCTCGCTGGTTTGCAACTAAGCGCGATTTCCCTTCCTTCATTCTTGAAGACTACCGCATCCGCGAGTTCCTCAAAGAGAAGCTCCGTCAAGCTGCTGTCCCTCGCATCTTTATCGAACGTGCAGGTCCTAAAGTCCGCGTGCGCATTTGGACTGCTCGTCCTGGTGTCGTCATCGGCCGCAAGGGTGATGAACTTAAGAAGCTCCGTGAAGAAATCCAAAAAGTTGCCGGTAAGGCTAAACTTGAGGACGTGATTCTCGAAGTGAACGAAGTAAAACGTCCTGATCTCGTTGCTCAATTGGTTGCTGAAAACGTAGCCTTACAACTAGAGCGTCGTATTTCTTTCCGTCGCGCGATGAAGAAAGCTATTCAATCCACCATGCAAAATGGTGCGGATGGCATTCGTTTACGTCTCGGTGGTCGTCTGGGTGGTGCAGAAATCGCCCGCGTGGAATCCGCCCGTGTCGGTCGCGTTCCTCTCCATACTCTTCGCGAAAATATCGACTACGGATTTGCGGAAGCCCGCACTGTTTACGGCAAACTCGGCATCAAGTGCTGGATTTGTGCGAAGGACTCCGAGTTTTAATTCTTATAAACCAACTCTAACTTTTTCATAACATGGCAAATTTACAACCAGCTCGCACCAAGTGGCGCAAACACCGCAAAGGAAAAATTCGCGGTAATGCTACCGCTTGTAACACGCTCGCCTTTGGTGACTTTGGTATTCAGTCCCTCAGCCGTGCTCGCATTCCTGCGAACCAAATTGAGGCTGCCCGTATTGCAATTTCTCGCGCCCTTAAGCGTAAGGGAAAAATGTGGATGCGTATCTTTCCTCACACTCCAGTCACTCGTAAACCAGCCGAAGTCCGAATGGGCTCCGGAAAAGGTAGCGTTGAGTACTATGTGGCTGTGATCAAACCCGGCACGATGCTTTTCGAAGTAGGTGGCGTACCGATCACCGTAGCGCGTGAAGCGATGCGTTTAGCTGATACCAAACTTCAAGTCCGTTGCCGCTTCTTGGCCCGTGAAGAACTCGAAAAATACTAAACTTAAAAACTAAACCACTCATACATTTTCTCGATGCGTACCTATCAGAAAGATAAACCCTCCGCCGCTTCGGCTCTCCGCGGTCTGGCTCCAACCGAGTTACAGAAGCGCGTGCGTGAAGCTCGCGAAGAGCTTCTCCAACTCCGCCTCCGTAAGGCCACCGGCGCAGTCGAAAACTCTGCTCGTTTCCGTGTGCTCCGTGCTGATATCGCACGTTGTCTCACGCTCTTGAATTCCAAAACCACCACTAAATAATTTTTAAATCCAATGTCTGAGTCACGCTCCACTCGTAAAAACCTCATCGGTTTTGTTGCCACCCGTTCGGGCGACAAGTCCGTGAAAGTAAATTGCCAATTTACCGTTCTTCACCCTGTCTACGGCAAAGAAGTCAAACGTCGTACCGTCTTACACGCTCATGATGAAAAGAATGAGTGCAAGGTTGGCGACAAAGTTGAAATCATGGAAACCCGTCCTCTTTCCAAATTAAAGCGCTGGCGCATCGTTCGCATCGTCGAAGCTGCGAAAGTCGCTATCCAATCAGCCGAATAATCCTCTAATACTTTTTAATATGCTTCAAATGCTTTCCAGGCTCGATGTAGCCGACAACACAGGTGCCCGCCAAGTGCAGATGATCCGCCGTCTCGGCCAAATCACTGACACTGCTGGTATCGGTGATGTGATTATTTGTTCCGTCAAAGATTCCACCCCTGATGCTCAATGCAAAAAGGGTAGTGTCGTCCGCGCCGTGATTGTACGTACCGTGGCTCCGATTCGTCGTAACGACGGCAGCTACTTACGTTTCGATACCAATGCTGTCGTGATTCTCGACGACAATGGTAATCCTAAAGGTACCCGTATCTTCGGGCCTGTTGCGCGCGAGCTCCGCGGCAAAAACTTCATGAAGATCATTTCCCTCGCTCCTGAGGTTCTCTAATTACCATGTCTAAGACTGATATTAAAAAGGGTGACGAAGTTGTCATCATCGCCGGTGCCGAAAAAGGCAAACGTGGCGAAATCCTCACTTACGATCGCGCTGATGAGCGCGTCACTGTAAAGGGTCTCAATCTCGTTAAGCGCCACCTCAAGCGTGCCCAAGATGGTACCGGTGGTATCACCGAGAAGGAAGCATCCATTCATCGCTCTAACGTTATGCTGGCTTCACTCTGGGAAGCTCGCCAAAGCAAAAAGCCTGCCGCTAAAAAAGCGAAGGCCGCTAAATAATATCACGAAACCCCCCGAGAAATTTTCACTCAAATGTCCAAGCCCTATCTAAAAAAGGTTTATCTCGAGAAGGTCGTTCCTGAGCTCCTCAAAGCTCGCGGCTACAAGAATGTTCACCAAGTACCAAACTTGACGAAGATCGTTCTTAACTCTGCTTTCAAAGCTGAAGCTGACAAAGGCCACATGGCTGAAGTCGTCAAAGAGATAACAAAACTTTCAGGTCAAAAGCCTGTCATCACCCGTGCGAGCAAGAGCGTTGCGAACTTCAAAGTTCGTCAAGGCATGCCCCTCGGTTGCATGGTCACTCTACGTGGACCTCGCATGTGGGAATTCTACCTTCGCTTAACCGCGGTAGCCCTTCCTATGATTCGTGACTTCCGTGGTACCTCTAACCGTCTCGACGGTCGTGGTAATTATTCTCTCGGTATCACCGACCACACCATCTTCCCTGAAACTCAGGCTGATGGCTCTCAACGCGCTAACATTGGTATGGACGTCGTCATCGTGACTTCGGCCAACACCGATGATGAAGGCCGTGAACTCTTGCGCATGCTCGGCATGCCATTCCGTCGTTCCTCCGCTGCCACCGAAGCAGCCGCCACCGCCGCGAAGGCCTAACCTTTATAATAAAAAAATACTAGTATGGCAAAAGAGTCCGTCATTCAACGCTCCCTAAAGCGCCAACGCTTAGTTGCAAAATATGCAACTCAACGTGCTGAGCTTAAAAAGATCCTCGCGAGTCCAAAGACTACCGAAGAAGAGTTTTACGCAGCTCAACGCAAGTTGACCAAGCTGCCCCGCAACTCCTCTCGTGTTCGTCATAAGAACCGCTGTGCAATTTCTGGTCGTCCTCGTGCGTTCATTCGCAAGTTCGGCCTTTCCCGTATCACCTTCCGTGAATTGGCCCTTGGTGGTCAAATTCCCGGTGTCACTAAAGCCTCCTGGTAAACCACGAAAACTACGAACATGTCTGCATCCAACGATACAATCGGAGATTTTCTTACCTCCATCCGCAACGCCTCTAAGGCCGAACGTCCTACGGTCGTGATCCAATGGTCACGTCTCCGTGAAGGTGTTGCCCGCATTCTTACTGAGTCCGGTTACATCGCTCAATTCCGCAAGGTTGAGCGCGATGAAAAACCTGCTCTGGAATTAACTCTCAAGTACGTCTCTGGCGTACCTGCGATCACGAGCATCGAACGCGTGTCCACTCCTGGCCGTCGTGTTTATGCTGGTTACTCTTCTGTGCCTAAGGTTATCGGCGGCATGGGAGTCTCTATTCTCACCACCTCACGCGGCGTCATGACTGACGCTGAAGCTCGTCGCCAAAAAGTGGGCGGCGAACTCCTCGCCAAAGTCTGGTAACCCTAAACCCTCAATACTTAAATCTATGTCACGCATTGGTAAACAACCCGTCACTTTCCCCGCTAACGTAAAAGTAGCGGTGTCTGGACAAACCGTTTCTGTTGAAGGTCCTAAAGGGAAACTCACACATAAATTTCCATCTCAAATCGGAGTCACGGTCGACAAGTCTGTCGTCCAAGTTGCCGATCTGAGTGAGAAAAAAGAAGCAGGTGCTCTCTTCGGAACCACTCGCGCTATCATCCGTAATATGGTTGAAGGCGTTGAAAAAGGTTACTCCAAAACTTTACTCATCGAAGGCGTGGGCTTCAAAGCCTTACTCAAGGGTAATATTTTAGATTTAGCTTTAGGCTACTCTCACCCGATTCGTTACACCGTTCCAGCGGGCGTTACTGTCGTGGTGACCGACGGCACGAAGCTCGTCATCAGCGGTCCTGATCGCCACATGGTTGGTCAAGTCGCTGCTTCCATCAAACTCTACAAACCTGTTGAGCCTTACAAAGGTAAAGGTGTTCGCGTTGAAGGCGAATACGTCCGCCGTAAGGAAGGTAAGAAGACTGCTTAATTTCTTTAACGTTTTTATTTATGAAACTTTCCAAAAAGAATTTACTCATGCAGAAGCGCCGCTGGCGCATTCGTAAAGCGGTGCGTGGTACCTCCACCCGTCCCCGCCTCGCTTTAAAGTTAACTCACCTCCATCTCTACGCTCAAGCGATTGACGATGATCGTGGTGTAACTTTAGTTGCAACTTCCACTACCTCCAAAGATCTCCGCGGCAAAAAACTCCGTCCCTCAGTGGCCGGTGCTGCGGATTTCGGTGCTGCGTTCGGCGCAAAAGCGAAAGCTGCTGGACTCACTACGGTTGTCTTCGACCGCGCTGGTCGTCGCTACCACGGAGCGGTTAAATCCTTTGCTGACGCCGTGCGTAAAGCCGGACTTATTTTCTAAAATTACATGAGCGAAGAAACAAATAATACACCGGCCGCGCCCGCGCCTGCCCCTTCAAATCAAGGCGGAGATCGTCGTGGTCCAGGACAAGGAAATCGTCGAGGCCAAGGTGGCCAAGGCGGTGGCCAAGGTCGCCCACCTCGTCGCGATAATCGCAACGATGCTCCCGCTTCTGAATTCAATGACAAAGTCGTCCACGTTAACCGCTGTTCTAAAGTGGTTAAAGGCGGCCGTCGTTTTAATTTCGCCGCTCTCGTCGTTGCCGGTGACGGCAAAGGTCGCGTCGGCGTAGGTTATGGTAAAGCGAAAGAAGTTCCTGATGCTATTCGCAAAGGTACTGATCGCGCTCACCGTGCTCTCGCTAGTTTTAATCTTCGTAACAACACCATTCCTCATGAAGTGATTGGTCGTGCTGATGGTGGCGTCGTTATGCTTCGTCCCGCCGCTCCAGGTACTGGCTTAATCGCTGGTGGTGGTGTTCGCGCCGTTCTCGAAGTGGTCGGATTAAAAGACGTTCTCTCGAAATCGATGGGATCCAATAATCCTCAAGCGATTGTGAAAGCTACCCTCGATGGTCTTTCTCAACTCCGCACTCTGGAACAAATCAAAACTCTTCGCAGCTAAGCTGAAATTATACTTATGAAACTTCACTCTCTCCCAGAAATCAAAGGTTCGACCCACCGTCATAAAATTCTCGGTCGTGGTCGCGGTACCGGTCACGGTAAAACTTCCGGTCGCGGACACAAAGGTATGAAAGCGCGTTCGGGCGGTGGTCACCGTCCAGGTTTTGAAGGCGGTCAAATGCCTCTCTACCGTCGTTTACCTCACCGTGGTTTCAAAAACGTTAACCGTATTGAATACGCTGTAATTAACTTACGCGACATCGAAGACTTAAAGGGCAAGACCATTGATCTCGCTTCACTTAAAGCTGAACGCATCATCCGTAAGAACGTCGAGTTGCTTAAAATTTTAGGCACTGGCGAAATTACCCGTGCGGTCACTGTTTCCGCTCACCGTTTCTCGGACTCTGCCAAAAAGAAAATTGAAGCTGCCGGTGGCAAGGTCGTGGAGCTCGCGGTTGCCGCAGCTGAATAATCATCCAACCCTCCGCGATGTTTTCGGCCTTCGCCAATTGCTGGAGGATTCCTGAACTAAGGGCCCGTCTCATTGCGACGGTCGCCCTTATTTTCGTTGCCCGTATTGGAGCGAATATTCCGTTACCGGGTATCGATCCTAAAGATATTTTAGATTACTATCATTCGATGGCCGATCAAGCATCGGGCGGAGTGGTGGCCATGTATAATATGTTCACGGGTGGTGCGTTACTCAAAGGTGCGATTTTCTCTTTAGGCATCATGCCTTATATCAGTGCATCGATTATCATGCAGCTGATGTCGGCCGTCGTTCCTTCCATTGCTCGTTTACAACAAGAGGGTGATGTGGGTCGTCAAAAAATTGCGCAGTACTCTCGCTATCTCACCATCGCCATCGCGTTAATTCAATCAGCCTTATTACTCGGCGCATTCTGTAATCCCGGAAAAGTTGGACAGGCCTTAGGACTTGGAAATTTCACAGGTACTATCGTCGTGATGGAAAGCAAAACACTTTTCGTTTGTCTCGGAATTTGCCTCTTAACTGCTGGTTCGATTGTGATGCTTTGGTTAGGTGAACAAATCACGCAACGTGGCATTGGTAATGGTACATCCGTTTTAATTACCATCGGTATTTTGGCTGATATTCCAGGAGCTATTACCTCATTCGCGAGCGTCGCGTTTGGTGGTAAAATTGGAGCGACTGAAACGAGTGGACATGGCTGGGAAAAGGCCGTCGGTATGATTATTTTATTCGCTCTGGTGACGGCTGCGATGGTGGCGATTAACCAAGCCGTTCGTAAAATTTCTATTCAGTACGCGCAACGCATGGTGGGTCGTAAAATGTATGGTGCACAAAGCAACTACCTTCCTCTCAAGGTAAATTACGCAGGCGTGATGCCAGTGATTTTTGCGGGAGCGATCTTAAGTTTCCCTCCGATGTTGCTTAATCCTCTAAGCACCCTGTCACCTACTTTAGGCTTTCTTCATGACTGGGCTGGAGTGTTTCAAACTCAAGGATGGTTCCATTATACTTCCTACGCGGTGTTAATCTTCGGATTTAGCTACTTCTGGATTTCTATTATGTTCCGTCCGGTGCAAATCGCCGATGATCTGAAAAAGAATAACGGTTACATTCTTGGAGTTCGTCCTGGCGAACACACCGCGCAGTTCCTCGACTTCGTGATGACCCGTCTGACCGTGGCTGGTTCATTGTTCCTTCTCATCATCGCGTTAATGCCTGACCTGTTCACCTTCCAATTAGGATTCCCTATGCGTCTGGCCAGTTTCTTGGGTGGCACGGGTGGACTAATCACGGTGGGTGTGATGTTGGATACCATGCGCCAAATCGAAACGTATCTTCTACAAAGTAATTATGAAGGATTCTTGAAGAAAGGTCGCATCGGCAGCTTGCCAGTTCCTCAACCGGGTTTACGTAATGGATCCGAAGGTTCCGAATTAGGTTCAATGACTAAAATTTGCCTTACTCTTTTCGTCCTGGGCATAGCTGCATGGGTAGCTAATCACTGGGATTCTTTTGTTAAGTAAGTTTCTGGAATGATTGATCTGAAGTCTGATGATGAAGTAAAACGAATGCGGGCTGCATGCAGTGCCGCTGCTCGTGTTTTGCAGGATTTAGTCGGCCTCGTGGTTCCAGGAATTTCTACCGCCGGTTTAGATTCAGCCGCGCGTGGTTTAATGTTACGCCACGGTTGTGAAAGCGCCTGCTACGGATATGTTGTCGGC
>JBBAUU010000063.1:0-8494 GCA_040398065.1 Opitutales bacterium
GTTCTTCTTCTAGTGGAAGCGCTAGCGGCAGTAATAATTCAAGCCGGGGTTCTCAGCGTCGTGGTTACGGCGGCGGTTACGGTGGCGGTTATGGCGGAAACTACGGCGGTGGTTACGGCGGCGGTTACGGCGGTGGCTATGGTGGTGGCTATGGTGGCGGTTATGGCGGAAACTACGGCGGTGGTTACGGCGGCGGTTATAGTCGCCAACGTGGCGGTTATAGCGGCGGTTATGGTGGAGGCTACGGTGGTGGGTATGGCGAGGGTTCGTCTAAGGACACTGGTGTCTCGATTTCAACTTACGTCAACATGGTGCGCGAGCGCATCTGGTGGCTGGTTTTATCTGTCCTAATCTTTTTCACCCTCTCGCTCGTTTACACCTATAATATGATGCCTGAGTATAAGGCATCGGGTCGATTACGCGTCTTCCGATTGGCTCCCAATATTTCGGGCTCTAATACGGCCGCCGAAAGTAATTTTAGTATTACGTCGAGCGATGACTTTTATACGGCAGTTGAGTCGATGCGAAGCAGTACAATTATTGAAGCTGTTTCTCGACAACTAACCACTGCAGAAAAAAAGGAAGTATTAGCGCCTTATCAAAGTGGTAACGTTTTTAGCGGACCGCTTTCCGAGCAGGAAGTTTTCTCCCGACAAAGATCTATCACGCCTCAGCGTCAGACTTTGGTCGTGAACGTAGAATTCACTCACCCCAATCGCGAACTGGCCCGTCAGGTGACAACCCTTTTTTGCAAAGCGATTCAAAAGAACAGTGAAGATGAGCGCTTGGTAATCACCAATCCTTTAGTCGAAAAATATCGTATGGATATTGATTCGGTTGAAGACAAAATTCGCAAACTCTACGACAAGCGAAATGACCTAATCAAAGGTCAAAAATTACTTTCGATTGCCAAAGACACCAACACTTTAACCGCTGAACGGGCATCCTTGGTTCGCGCACGCGAAGACACACGCAAAGCCATTGATGAAATGGAAATTATTTGGCGTTTAATCGGTGAGTATAAACAGACCGGCAAGGATTTATACGATGTTGCTCAAGTGAGAAGCGACGAACGCGTCGCGGCTTATGGTTCCAAAATCAGTGATTTGCGTGTCGCGGTCCGCACCATGGAAGAAAAATACACCGATGAACACCCCACATTAATTCAGGCTCGTGCGCAGCTTAAGCAAACGGAAGCCGAATTACAAAATGCGATTGTTGCGTCCGTAAATCGTATTCAGGTGGCGATACAGAATGCCCATGCTAATTACCAAGCGATTATTTCCAATTTAGATAAGAAGGATGACGAAATAGCACGTTTGACGGTAGCCAATAATGAACTCGAACGCGTCGACAAAGAAATTAAGAGCCAGGAAGATTTCTTATCCCGTCAAAAGCAAAGTTTCGAAGAAGCAAAGATTCGTTCATCGACGACTGGTACCACTACCTCTATTAAAGTCTTAGACACTCCTTCAGTTGCTGATCGTCCTGCCAACAAAAACTTTTATCTGAACGCCATGATCGGTTTAGCCATGGGGGCTATTTTTGGTTTAGGTCTGATTATCTTACTCGGTACATTTGATGACCGGATAAAGTCGCCCAAAGAAGTCGAAGCCGCCTTAGGTATCCCAATTTTAGGAACGATCCCGCAGGTAGCAAAGTCCGTTGGACCTGAACGTGCACTGTTGGCACTGCATGAAAAAGACGTCGTCGCCGTCGAGGCCATTCGCACCATCTATTCATCGATGCGCGTTAATCCCGCATCAATGTCCAGCCACGTGTTTTTAATCACTTCAACACGCCCAAGTGAAGGTAAGACCTTCGTCGCCACTAATTTAGCTCTCGGCTTCTCTCAACATGGAGAAAGAGTTTTGGTCATTGATGCTGACTTACGACTTCCGAACGTTGGACCTTCGCTGGGTCTAACGGGTACGGAAGGTATTTCTCGTTGGTTTAATGATGAATCTACCATCGATGAATCCATCGTTAAAAATGTAGCACATAATTTAGATATTTTACCTGTGGGTATGAGTTGTCGCAACCCAACGCAGGTTATCGGTAGTGCGAAGTTTATCGAAATGTTGACGTCCATGCGTTCTCGATATGATCGTATTTTTATCGACTCACCTCCGATTGGTGCCGTGTCCGATGCCCTCAATCTTATTCCTAACGTGGATGGTGTTATCTACGTGGTTCGCTATAATTTCGTATCCACTCGTAATGTTGCTGAATGTATTACCCGACTCCGTGAAGTGGGCATCCCGATTTTAGGCGCCGTGCTTAACCGTATGTCCATGCGCATGGCTTCTGTTTCTACAGATAGCTTCGATGCTAGCTACGAGAAGTATTATAACGCCGCCGCGGGTGCTGCAGCCAAGGATGATGAAGACTCGGTTGCCTCAACCGAAAACCCTCAAGATAATCCTAAGGTTTAATAATGAATCGAGTTTGGTTATTCCTTTTGCTGCCGATAGTCTTCACGGGATGTCAGACCGCACCCGGTACGGGCCGTAGTCAGCTACTCATGGTTAGTAACTCCGAAGTGTCGACCATGGCATCTACGGAGTTCGCTAAGATGAAAAAACTGCCTAACGATGCTCGTTTAGAGAAGATTAAGAAAATTGGCTTAGCGATTGTTACGGTCGCCCGAAAGGAAGATAAAAACAAAATCTTACCGCCTGCCAATAAATGGGAATTTGCTATCATTGACGATAAATCACCCAATGCTTTCGCCATGCCAGGCGGAAAAATCGGCTTCAATGTCGGCATGTTTCCTTACGCGCCGACCGATGATGACATCGCCGTTATTTTGGGCCACGAGGTGGCGCACGTTTTAAATCAACACAGCAACGAGCGAATCTCACAGGGTTTATTAGTTGCTGCAGGCGCCTTGATTGTGGATGAGGCGACTAAGAATAAATCAGCACATACTCGTCAGGCTTGGATGACGGGCTTTGGTCTCGGCGCCCAATTCGGCGTACTTCTACCTTTTAGCCGCGAACATGAATCCGAATCCGATCATCTCGGCTTACTTTTCATGGCAAGGGCAGGGTACAACCCTGAAGCAGCTCCTGCATTCTGGGGACGTTTTTCAAAAATTTCTGGCACCAAGCCTCCTGAATTTTTCTCCACTCACCCCGCGGATGAAACTCGGATTAAGCAGTTAAACAAATGGATGCCTGAGGCTAAGGCGCAAATGCCTAAAGCCGCTACTCCGGCTCAGTAATTAGCGCACTTCAATCTCAAGTGGGCAGCGTAGATAAACACCTTTGGGGTCGTTTAGATTTCCCACGCGATTTAGAAAGTTCATGTGCGCTTTCAAGATTCGCAGCGCCGGGTCATTAAGCTTCGCTTTGATGAAGACAGGGTTTTCATTTTCTTCTTCGGATAATAATTTTTGTAAAATATTTTCTCGGCCCGAATGGAGCGAGGGTACTTGTATAATCGACGCATCTGGTTTTTTCGCTAATTCCTTGGCGAGATTGATCGCATCCAGCAATCCGCCCATCTTATCAACGAGTCCCACTTCTTTGGCGTTCACTCCAAGCCAAACGCGACCTTGGGCAATTTCATGGACTTGGGCGGGTTCTATTTTTCGACCCTCGGATACCACGTTCAGGAAATCTTCATAAACGAAGTCGACCATTTTTTGAACAATCGCCATCTCTTCGGCTGTCGCGGTTCGATGGCTGGAAAATAGGTCAGAGTAGCGCGAAGTTTTCACCCCATCAGTCCCGAGGTTAATTTTCTTAGCTAATTCCTGGTAATTGAAATGCAGCCCAAAGACACCAATGGATCCCGTAATGGTGACAGGATTCGCAATGATCTTATTTCCTCGCGCCGCGATGTAGTAGCCGCCGCTAGCAGCCACATCCCCCATCGATACCACCACAGGAATCCCTTTTTGCTTTAGCAGGCCCACTTCGCGGGCGACGATATCACTCGCAAAGGCTGAGCCCCCTGGACTGTTAATTCTCAGCACGACCGCTTTGATGGATTTGTCCCCGCGTAAATCGCGTAAATTTCTCGCGAGTCGATCACCACCTACGTTGTAATTATCGCCCCAGCCATCGACGATTTCGCCTTCGGCATAAATCACCGCAATCTTTCCATCCCCCGATGAAAAATTAACCTTACTCGCATATTTAGTAAGCGAAATTTGTCGGAAGGATTGGCCATTGTCATCGGCGGCTGCGCCGAGTGAACAAATTTTAGTTACCAGTTCATCGCGCTGACAAAGTTCATCCACCAGCTTTATTTTATGGGCTAAGGCATTGGTGAAAACTCCGCCTGAATTAGCGACCCGATTGAGAGTGATACTTGATATTTTTCGCGATTCACTCACCTCGGCTACGATTTTTTTCCACGCTCCGCCGAGCAGTAACTCTGTTTGTTCGCGATCCGACTCACTCATTTTATCGCTTAAAAATGGATCTACCGCAGACTTATATTTACCCACCTTGGTTACTTGTACGCCCACGCCGAGCGATTTTAAGGTTTCTCCGATATAAGGGCTGTAGCGTGCGAGTCCTTTAAATTCAACCTCTCCCGCAGGGTGGGCATAAATTTTGTCCGCGACACTCGCTAAATAGTATTCCTGCTGCGACCCGTTTTCAATCCAAGCGATTACCGGTTTTTTCGATTTTTTAAACTCGTTGATCGCTTGGCGGAGTTCGTTCAGTTGCACTAGCCCCGCATCGGTTTCACCGGCGATTAAGATGCCAGTAATATTTTTATCTTTGGCCGCTTGTTTAACCGCTTCGATGGCACGTAACAAATCTACTTCCGGTGCTTTTTGACTATCGAGCAGAATGGACAAACTAGGATTACCGTGCTGCGGTGTGTCGTTGATGAGCATTCCGTTGCCGATGACCAACATCGTTTTCGCTTTTACGGAAACACTCGGAGCTTCGTGGTTACTCGCGGCACTGATTAGCCCGATGATTAATACAAAAAATAAGAAGCAAGCGAGGGCGCCCGCAATAAACGTGCCCATGACTGAGGCTAAGAGGGCTTTAAAAAATTCTTTCATAAGAGTATTTATAGAAAAGTTAGCTTAAGTGATACTTTGGTCGACTGCCTAAGAATCGCCAATCAAATTGACAGTATTCCGAGCGTTTCGGCTCGATTTTTTCTTTGTTTGGTGAACTCTCTTGGCTATGTCCGACCCAACTCAAGATCCTAGCGCCGGTACCGCTCGTAAGGCTCTGGCGATTAATCTCGATCGCTCGGCGTACGGTGTCTTTGCCGAGATTGGTGCCGGCCAAGAAGTAGTTCGGCACTTCTTTAAAGCAGGGGGTGCTTCGGGCACCGTCGCTAAAAGTATGTCGGCTTATGACATGCGCGTGAGTGACGCGATTTACGGCCATCCTAAGCGCTATGTTTCGCGCGAACGTCTCGAACAAATGATGAGTCACGAATACGGACTCCTCGTCGATCGCTTGGCCTCCGAACGTGGTACCGCCACGCGCTTCTTTGCTTTTGCTGACACCGTAGCAACCACGCCCCACGACGGCAAAGGGCAGGGGCACTCTTGGATGGGCATGCGTTTCCAGGATGAAGTCGGCGCTGCCCCCAGTGATATCGTTTTACACTTACGCCTTTGGGATCGTGATGCCGGCCGTCAGCAAGATGCCCTCGGTGTGGTGGGGGTTAATTTAGTTCACGCCGCTTTAAATCCCCATCGAGATCTTAATAAGTTCTTAACTAATTTAGTGGATGACGTGGGCTCGGGCCGCGTGGAAATCGATTTCATTTATTTTAGCGGTCCAGCGTTTAGTAAGTTCGACACTCAATCTGCTTTAATTCAACTGGTTCGCCTAGGCCTTACCGACGCCGTGTTATTCGATGAGAAGGGCCAGTCGGCCGTTGCTAGCGAGTTTTTCTATAAGAAATCTATTCTAGTCGCCCGCGGAACTTTCCGTCCAGTTTCATTAGTGAATGAGGATATGTTAGCCTGTGCCGAACGTTCCTTAGCGAAGACCCAAGAAAGTGTTTCCATTTTTGAAATGTGCGTTGGGCAGGAATCGACCGACCTAAAAGAAATTCTCGATCGGATTGCCCTCGTGAGTACCTTGGGCCGTCCTCTTTTAATTACCCGCCATCGTGGGTGGTATCGCCTGCCTGCTTACTTCCGTCTGCATACCGACGGAGAAATTACTCTCATCGCGGGTATGAATAACTTAGTAGATTTATTTAATCCACAGCACTACACGCATCTTGAGGGTGGAGTACTGGAAGCTTGCGGTCGTCTCTTTAAGGAAAACGTAAAGGTCATGGTTTATCCGATGCGCGGTGATCAGTTAAATCGTTTGATAGAAGACCCCGTAGCTTGTCAGGTTTGTTTCCCTGAAACTTATAAAATCGAAGTCGACTCCGTGGTGACAGCCGCCGACGTCCAAGTGCGTCCCGCGGTGGCTGGATTATTTGAGCACTTAAGAACTAATGGATTTTTAGTACCGATTACCGGCGCGAGTCCACAGGCTCTGGCTTGTCAGCCTCGCACCTTGGCCGAAAGGATAGCAGCAGGCGTTGCCGGATGGGAAAGGGAAGTGCCCGCCCCCGTTGCTAAAGAAATTACCCGCCGAAAGCTTTGGAGTAAGTAATCACTGACTTTATTTAATAGTTCTTGGGTTTGCAGGTTTGGATTTTCGACTTTATGTAAGACAAGTTAATGAGTTCCACTTCCACGTCTCTTCCCTCCGGTGCCGATACAGAACTAGCTCTGTCTGTGGAACGTGCTTACCGCGAAGTCATCGTGCTCGATCGCTTGAGTGCCCTCTGGTCCGTAATCCTCGCGAAATGTCTCTTAGCTCAGTGGGCGATTAATGAGTTTTCTATTCCCATTAGCGGACTGCGTTACATCTGGTTGCTCACCCTCTCGATGGCCGTGGTTGCCACGGGTCTTTACTTGCGTGCGCATCAATCAAAAATAAATTTTCTGCCTAATCAACGACGCGTAGGAACCGCCATTTTTGTAGGCATTCTGGTTTCATTGGGTTTTATTCTCTACGCGCACTTCGCCTTAAAACTTTTCTCAGCGATTACTACAGCAGCGCTGACTTGTATGATGTTCGGTATGTGGTCTCTGACTCGCGCCGCTCTGCGTAACGCTTATCCTCCCATGGTGGGTGCGTTGATTTGGTGGACCCTAGCTGGCTATGCATTAACCAGTAAAGATAACTATGCACTGCTCTGGATTGGGCTAGGAATGTTCTTTGCTCAAGCCTTGCCAAGTTTTGCTTTGGCTCGACGCACTGAGCAATCGTTTCGCGTTTAACTATTCGAGGTCAGCTTTTTTCGCGTTCAGACCGTTTAACATTAAAGTTAAGAATCGTTTCATCGCCGGAGTCATCACCCGTCCTTTGCGATGTAAGATAGCTAACGGACGAGAAACATGTCGGTCGCGTAATTTCAACTTAACCAGCGTACCTTGCTCGATTTCCTGACGAATAGTGCCCTCGGGAACCAAGGCGACCCCGGCATCAACTTCTACCGCGCGCTTGAGGGTTTCGATATTATCAAACTCCATCGAAGGTTCTAGTTCGATGCGTTGTTCTCGGAAGAATTGATCCAGCGCTTTGCGCGTAGGAATATCTTGGTCAAATCCGATGAAACGTGTGCCTTGTAAGTCCGCCAACTCGATTTCTTTTTTACCCGCTAACTTATGTTTAGGTGAACAGATGGCGACCAACTGATCTTCCATGAAAGGAATGATTTCAACTTGGCGATATTTTTGCGGGAAGGCGACTAGTCCGAAGTCTGCGGTGCTCGAGAAAACATCTTCATAAACTAAATTGGATCGGCGGTATTCAATCCGCACATTCACGTGCGGAAACTCCTGCATGAAACGTTTCACGTAAGGAGGCAGTTCGTGTAGGCCAATCGACACAATCGTCGAAACATGCACCGTGCCACTCACTACTTTACGCATTTCCTGCATCTCGCTCGAAACCTGTTCGTAGCGATTTAAAATATCGCGCGCGGCTTCATAGAGACTGCGACCCTCGCGCGTTAAACGAAACTGTTTCTGACTCCGATCCACGATGAGTACATTAAAATGCTTCTCCATTGAGCGAAGCTGCTGACTCACGGCAGACTGGGTGATGTTATTTAACTTAGCCGCCTTGGAGAAACTTTCGTTATCCACGAGGTCTCGGAAAATCTTGAGGTTCTCTATTTGCATGGTCGGGAATGATACCGAGCATGATTAATAAATCTAATAGCAGGCCGTTTCAAGTGTAGATTTACTTATCATGACCGGGTTACACCTTATTCCCGCAAAGGGGATTGGAGGCGTTGACTCTACGCTTAATCTGCTTCCCATTGTCTCTCGTGGTTACCTACGAACAATTTGCCGCCAATTGTGATACCGTCCGCCAAAGGATAAAGTCAGCCTGTGACCAGTGTGGCCGGAATCCATCCGAAGTCAGAATTTTACCGGTTACCAAAACCAATCCCGTCGAAGCGGCTTTGTACGCCTACCGCTACGGTA
>JBBAUU010000064.1:0-8290 GCA_040398065.1 Opitutales bacterium
CTATCTTCCACAACTACGATGACGGCGTCGGGCTTTACCGCCTGAGCGAAGTCAGTCCAATCCAAACCCAGAGGATCGATTGGGACAGCTAAGCCGCCCGCCCCTTCAATGATTTGATGTTCAGCGGGTGGAACGGCCTGATAAGCTTTTATGATGCTCTGTAAGGATACTTTTTTTCCTGATTGGGCGGCTGCAACTAACGGTGCTTGCGCGGGGCCAAAGGAAAAAAGTGTAATCGGTGTCGCCCAATCTCCCGCAGCTTGGGGTGCGTCAGCAGGACGTCCCATTTTTGCACCCGACTCCACCGGTTTAATCACTTGCGTATCACCCAACGCGGATAATTCACGTGCCAACAATCCAGCGACATTGGTTTTACCAATGCCCGTATCACTGCCTGTGATAAAAATAACAGCCACGATTAGTGATTATGTGAACAGCCACAATCGTCGGAAGATTCTCCGCTGGGTGTGGTATTAATTAATTCTTCAGGATTGGGCCAACCCGCCGCCTGAGCTTGTGAAGGACTAATTTCGCCACGGTGAACGCGACGAGCTTCATCCGGATGTAATGGGTGAAGACCTAGACGCTTCATCAAATTCATATCTTCTTCGATGTCAGGATTTCCCGTAGTCAAAAGTTTCTCCCCAAGGAAAATAGAATTAGCCCCAGCCAAATAACATAAGGCCTGAGTTTCTGGATTCATATTCGCACGACCTGCGGAGAGTCGAACCATTGCCTTAGGCATTAAAATTCGGGCGACCGCAATGGTGCGAACGAACTCAATCGAATCTACAAATTTTCTTCCAGCCAAGGGAGTGCCTTCCACCGCAACCAGTGCGTTGATTGGAACGGAGTCAGGCTGTGGATCCATATTAGCTAATTCAACGAGCATCTTCAGACGGTCATCGACGGTCTCACCCATACCAATAATTCCGCCCGAGCAAACTTCTAAACCTGCTTTGCGCACATTCGATAAAGTTTGGAGACGATCATCATAAGTTCTGGTAGTGATAATTTTAGCGTAATGCTCGCGCGAGGTATCGAGGTTGTGATTATAAACATCGCAACCGGCTTCCTTGAGGCGCACCGCTTGAGGTTCGGACAACATTCCGAGTGTACAACAAACTTCGAGGCCCAATTCTTTTACGCCTGAAACTGTTTTCAGCACGCTATCAAATTGTTTTCCGTCGGACACTCTACGCCAAGCTGCACCCATACAGAAACGTGAAGCGCCCCCTGACTTTGCACGACGTGCATCCGCGAGGATTGTTTCCGTTTCCATGAGCGATTCGGCTTCGACGAACGTATTGTGGTGAACGGACTGCGGACAGTAGGCACAGTCTTCCGGGCAGGCACCCGTCTTGATCGACTTGAGCGTACAGAGCTGCACGCCAGCAGGATCTTGGTTGGCTTGGTGTGCCTCCTGAGCCTTGAAAATCAAGGTGTTGAGAGACAAATCATAGAGGGCACGGGCTTGAGTTAGGTTAGTCATAATAATATTAAAGATTAGGAATTACATCATCCATCGCCCGTCGTACGGATTGTACGAGGTGAGTGACTTCAGAGGGTTGAATAGAAATGGGTGGTACAAATAAAATAGAATCTCCGAGCGGTCGAATCACGAGTCCGTGACGACGCGCAGCCAAAGCGATTTGATATCCCACACGCATATCAACGGACCAATTTTTCTCGTTGGCAGATTTAAAATCTACCGCACCGGTTAATCCATACTGACGATAACTAGCGATGTTCGGATGACCGGAAAAATTCTTTTGGATTTCTTCTCCCAGCTGCTGAGCGCGTTCGGCGATCTGACCCGAAGAAATCATGGGGCGTAGTTTTTTCAGTGATGCCAGCGCCACGGCACAGCCCAATGGATTGCCCGAAAAGGTATGTCCGTGGAAAAAGGTACGTCCTTCAGAGAATTCCCCCTGAAATGCTTCAAAGATTTTCTCCGAAGTTAATGTTGCAGCCAGTGGGAGATATCCGGCGGCTAATCCTTTCGCCAAACAAAGAAAATCGGGAGCCACACCCTCTTCGGCACACGCAGTCAATGAACCCAGTCGCCCGAAACCGGTGAAAACTTCATCGAGAATTAAATGAACATCGTATTGCTTACAAAGTTGGGCGACGGCTTTAACGAATCCGGCAGGTTGCTGGTGCATTCCAGCTGCACCTTGCACACGAGGTTCAAGAATAAGCGAGGCGGTCTGCGTGGCTTGTGATTTTAAAATTAATTCTAATTGTTGAAGTGATTTTGTAGCGTCAGAAAATTTAACTTTACCTGTACACTCTTCATGGCGAGGTGCGTCAAATATCTGCGAAGAAAAAAGCCAAGGTGC
Organism: Opitutales bacterium; assembly: GCA_040398065.1. GTDB lineage: Bacteria > Verrucomicrobiota > Verrucomicrobiia > Opitutales > UBA953 > UBA953. Next base: position 2,343 of record JBBAUU010000064.1, read on the forward strand.
GAAACGTTTATGGAAAGTTCGGTTATCGCCCACCGACATTGTTCCGAAAGTATCACCGTGGTAGGCACCGGACATCGAAATCACGCCGCGTTTTTCGGAGTGACCTGCTAATTGCCAATATTGGAAGGAAAGTTTAAGTGCTACCTCGATTGCATTGCTTCCATTATCTGTAAAAAAACATCGCGGAAGTAATCCGTTAGTTAATCCAGATAATTCCTCAGCGAGCTCCGTCGCTACCGGATGATTTAATCCTAATAAAGTAACGTGCGCTAATTGATGTAACTGTTTCTCCAGAGCAGCATTTAAATCTGGATCGTTATGTCCGTGGACATTGGTCCACACCGAAGCATTGCCGTCTAAGTAGCGGCGACCTTCACTGTCGATTAACCAAGAGCCCTCGCCGCGCACCAAGTGCAGACGCGGATTGGCCTGATACTCCTTCATCTGAGTGAAAGGATGCCACGCATGTTTTCTGTCCGCTAAATCAATAGCGTCAGTCGAACGACTGTGTGCTGGTGAGGCGGAGGACACCCCCAATAATTAAGCCCTAAACTGTCTATTGTTAAGCCTTAAGTCTCGTCAGGTTAACAATGGGTAATATTTATAAGTATCTGCTTATAAATAACTTATGGATTTATTCGAAGTCGTAAATCTTCACCGAAGACCAAAACGTCTTACAGGACTGGACGAAATCGACGTGGATGGGGTCGACCTGGTAGGCGTCGTGTTCGGCCTTACTTTTGAAAATAAACATTTCTGCGTAGTCGTAGGAGCTATCGACGATGGCGCGCTCGGACGGCGTGGGGCGACCAATATAGCAGGATGATATGGATTTTATTTTATCTAAGCCGCGTAACTTAGTTTCAAACTGTGCGCGCTCCGCTGGGGTGAGATCTTTGCGGAGATAGAAAAAGACGAGGTGGTGAAACATGGCATTAAACTGCTTAAATAAACTAAGTATGTGAAGCCTGAAATGCCTTTCCTTGCCAAGTCGGAGGTGTGGCTCATTGTGACCCAAGATTAAATGCAAAACCTACACTCTATTTTTCCAGAGCTTAATGAGGCACAGTGGGCAAAGTTAACCGAAATGGCAGCGCTGCATCGCGAATGGAATGAAAAGATTAATTTAGTATCGCGCAAAGACATCGAAAACCTTGAGCGACATCACTATGCCCCCTGTATTGCGGCGATTAAATTCTTAAAACTTCAACCAGGCGCTAAGATTATTGATGTCGGCACCGGCGGAGGTTTCCCGGGATTAATCTTAGCCGTGCTTTATCCGAACGCTGAGTTCACCTTGGTCGACTCGGTGGGCAAAAAGATTCTAGTGGTAGAAGATATTGTAAAACGTCTGAATCTCAAAAACGTTCAGCCGATTGTCGCACGCGCGGAAACACTGAGTCACGACCACGACTTTATTACGGGCCGCGCCGTGGCGGATCTCCGCACGTTTGTCCATCAAACCAAACAGCTCATTATTCACGGCGTGAAACATTCTTTACCCAATGGCATTCTCTATTGGCAAGGCGGCGACCCCGCCGTGGAAAAGGCAAACTCTGGAATAAACCCTTTCTTCAGTTTCGAACTCCGTCCCCTGCTCTGGAATGATGAGAAATTTGAAGGAAAACGTATCGTTTTATACCGCTCGCAGGATTTGCCGAAGTGTAAAAAGCCCGATTTACCTGCATGACACAGAACAAACCGTCCGTGCCTTGACCCTCGCCAAGATAATCTCACGGTAAAACCAATGTCATTTAAGCTCCTACCTTATACCAAAACCGGCGAAAGCTTGGTAGGGCTGCTGCGTCAACGCATTGTCTTCTTGGACGGTGCGATGGGCACAATGATTCAACAGTTAAAACTCACCGAAGAAGATTATCGCGGAAAACTTTTTGCGAATCACCCGGGTGAGCTGAAAGGTAATAACGATCTACTCGTTTTAACCAAACCTGAGGCCATTTTAAAAATTCACCGTGACTACCTTGAAGCGGGAGCGGATATTTTAGAAACCAATACTTTCAATGGTACTTCCATCGCGATGGAAGACTACAAGATGGGTCACTTGGTTCGTGATTTAAATACAGCAGCCGTAAAAATCGCCAAGCAAGCATGCGATGAAATTCAAGCCAAGTCTCCAGGTCGACTGTGCTTCGTCGCGGGCGCGATTGGACCGACAAACAAAACCTTGTCGATGTCCCGCGATGTAAATGACCCCGGCAAACGCGATATTACTTTCGTTGAATTAAAAGACGCTTACCGCGAACAGGTGGATGCATTAATCGATGCGGGAGCGGATCTCTTACTTTGTGAAACGGTTTTTGATACTCTGGTTTTAAAAGCCGCACTCTTCGCCATCGATGAAGCGTTCGAGGCACGTGGGTATCGCCTACCCTTGATGATTTCGGGGACTATCACCGATGCTTCAGGACGTACACTCACCGGTCAGACCACCGAGGGATTCTGGAATTCAGTGCGTCACGCTCATCCAATCAGTATCGGCATGAACTGTGCGCTCGGTGGAGAACAGATGCGTCCACACATTGACGAGCTTTCGCGTAAGTCAGAAATTTACGTCTCTTGTTATCCTAATGCAGGATTACCCAATCCCCTTTCACCTACCGGATTTCCTGAAGGCCCAGAAGACACTGCAGCGATCTTGGAAACTTTTGCGCGTGATGGTCTGGTTAACATTGTCGGCGGATGTTGCGGTACCACACCTGCACACATCGCTGCGATTAAACGTCGCGTAGAAAAATATTCTCCTCGCGTTGCACCCATCAGCACACCCGCGTTACGACTTTCGGGACTCGAAGCACTAAATGTCGTCGGTGGCGCTCAATCTTTCGTCAACATCGGCGAACGCACCAATGTAGCTGGATCACCTAAATTTAAAAAACTGATTGAAGATAATGACTACCGTGCAGCCGTCACCGTAGCCAAACAACAAGTCGAAGCGGGCGCTGGCATTATTGATGTTAATTTTGATGCTGGATTGCTCGATGGCAAAGCCGCGATGGTTAAGTTCCTCAATTTAATCGCGACAGAGCCCGACATTGCCCGCGTGCCCGTGATGATTGATTCATCGAAATGGGAAATTCTCGAAGCCGGTCTCCAATGCGTCCAAGGTAAAGCCGTAGTTAACTCAATTTCACTGAAAGAAGGTGAAGAAGCTTTTATCCGCCAAGCAAAACTCTGCAAACGTTACGGAGCCGCGATGGTGGTGATGGCTTTTGATGAAAAAGGTCAGGCCGCGACTTTCGAAGATAAGGTAAGAATTTGTCAGCGCGCTTATAAGATTTTGACCGAGCAAGCGGGTGTAGACCCTCAAGACATTATCTTCGATGCGAATATTCTGACCGTTGCTACGGGAATGAAAGAGCACGACGGCTATGCGATCGATTTCATTAATGCGGTGCGTGAAATTAAGAAAGTCTGTCCAGGCGTAAGAACCTCAGGCGGTCTATCCAACGTATCGTTCTCGTATCGCGGAAATAATCCCGTCCGCGAAGCGATGCACTCCGTCTTCCTTTATCATGCCATCGCGGCTGGTTTAGACATGGCGATTGTGAACGCCGGCATGCTGGAAGTTTATACGGACATCGATCCTAAGCTTAAAGTGCTCGTCGAAGATGTTATTTTAAATCGAAACCCACAAGCCACCGAGAAACTCACGGAGGCCGCCCCTTCATTTTCTGGATCCAAGACTGAAGTCGATCATTCCAAAAAGAATGAGTGGAGAAATCTCTCTACGGAAAAGAGAATTGAACACGCACTCGTTAAGGGTGTGGAAGATTTCATTGTCGCTGACACCGAAGAGGCCCGCCAAAAACTTGGTCGACCGCTGCTCGTTATCGAAGGCCCACTCATGGACGGCATGCGTGTGGTTGGAAAACTTTTCGGCGAAGGTAAAATGTTTTTACCGCAGGTAGTGAAATCCGCACGCGTGATGAAGACAGCGGTGCGACACCTAGAGCCTTTCATGGCCGCTGAGAAATCGGATGGCTCGCAACAAGGCAAATTCCTCATCGCGACCGTGCGCGGCGATGTACACGATATCGGTAAAAATATCGTAGGGGTCGTATTAGCGTGTAACAACTACGCCGTATCCGATTTAGGAGTGATGACCTCTTGTGAAAAAATCATAGAGGAAGCTCGCAGACTTAAACCTGACTTTATTGGACTCTCCGGACTCATCACCCCATCGCTGGATGAAATGGCTGCGGTGGCTAAGGAGTTAAAGCGTTCAGGATTCACTACTCCTTTATTGATTGGTGGCGCCACAACTTCGGAAGACCACACGGCGATCAAACTCGCGCAACATTACGACGGACCCGTGGTGCACGTGAGTGATGCCTCTTTAGTCACGGGAGTCTGTAGCGATTTACTCAATCCACAGAAAAAAGTGGCCTATGTTGAATCACTCAAAGCAGATCAGTTGAGTAAGCGTGAGGCCTATGAGAAAAATCAACCCGCCGAAGTTATTTCTTTAACGGAGGCCCGACAAAAAGGCCTGCAGCTCGATGCCCCCCTCCAACCAGCGCCTAAAAAATCAGGCGTGACACTCTTTGAACGAATCGACGGTGCGTCCGTTGCGGCCATGATTGATTGGACACCTTTCTTTGTCACTTGGAGCTTAAAGGGAACCTTCCCAAAGATTTTCAGTTCGGAGAAGTACGGCACGGAAGCACGTAAATTATTTGATGATGCCCGGCGCGAACTTGATTTTTTAATTAAGGAGAATCGTTTTCACCTCAGAGGCGTGGCTGGCATTTGGTCGGCCCGCAGAGTCGGCGATGACGTCGCGGTATTTGCTGATGAATCACAGAAAAAAGAAATTGGTAAATTCCATTTCTTGAGAGACCAAAAGAAACGGACACAGGTAAAGACCTGTCGCTCGTTAGCCGATTTCATCTCCGCAGAGCCTGGCGATCACATCGGTGCGTTTGCGGTATCCGCAGGTAAGGAAATCGAAGACTATGCTGCGACCTTCAAGGAGAAGGACCCTTACCGCCATATTCTCATTCAAGCCCTTGCGGATCGACTTGCCGAAGGCTGCGCCGAGTGGCTTCATTGCGAGGTACGCAAAAATCTCTGGGGCTATGCTCCGAATGAAAGTTTAACCGTCGAGGAATTGGTTGATGAAAAGTATGCCGGTCGTCGTCCCGCTGCCGGCTATCCGGCCTGCCCTGAGCACACCGAGAAAGGTGAAATCTGGAGACTACTCCAAGCCGATCGCATCGATTGCACTTTAACAGAATCATTTGCGATGAATCCAGCAGCTTCAGTGTCGGGTATATATTTCGGCAATCCACAAGCCATTTACTTCGATGTCGATTCACTCGGTCGCGACCAAGTTGAAGATTACGCGAAGAGAAAAGGTTGGTCAGTTGCGGAAGCTGAAAAGTGGTTAGCACCCGTATTAGGATATAAAACTTAATGAACGAAGCTGAGTTGCAGAAAATACTAGAAGGCTTGGACGCAACTCATGCACAGGCCGTGAATCGATTTTTGGGTAAGTCTAGCAGCCCTCAAATTGTCATAGAGTCGATTGATCAAGCTGACTGCGAATGGATTGAGTGGTTTAAGGCGATGGCCGTGTTACAACTCTGGCTCGAATCAAAAAATCGAGACTACGACCTTGAGCGCAAGCTAGGCTATCTGAGTTGCACGGTTGAAGCCTTCAACAACACACCCTCTATCATGCGTCCGAAATTAAGTGAAGCTACAGAACGCATGCTCTCTCAACACGGATTTAGTGATTAGCCATGTCATCACCACAACGCATTTTAGTGATTGGTGGCGGCGCGGCGGGATTCTTTGCGGCGATTACCAGTGCCGAAAAGCCTGACACGCAGGTCTTTCTCTACGAGGCCACTCCTCATCTCCTATCAAAAGTAAAAATATCGGGCGGTGGCGGTTGCAACGTAACGCATGCATGTTTCGAACCC
>JBBAUU010000065.1:0-8129 GCA_040398065.1 Opitutales bacterium
CGACAATACGAGAACGTAGATTGTTGAGGAGGAGAGTTTGGTGAGTTTCGGCGAGACCGAGTTCCCAAGGTAAACCAGCGTGCTTGATAGAAGTTTGGGGTGATGCACCAGTACCACCGTCGAAACCAGAAATCAGAACAACGTCTGCGTGTGCTTTCGCAACACCGGCAGCGATTGTTCCAACACCGACTTCAGAAACGAGCTTCACACTAACGCGTGCGGCGCGATTAGCATTCTTCAAGTCGTGGATGAGTTCGGATAAATCTTCGATCGAGTAAATATCGTGGTGTGGGGGAGGAGAGATGAGTCCGACGCCAGGTGTGGAGTGACGAACTTTTGCAATCCAAGGATAGACTTTACCGCCAGGGAGCTGACCACCTTCACCAGGCTTTGCACCTTGGGCCATCTTGATTTGTAATTCGCGGGCTTGGGTGAGGTAGAGACTGGTTACACCGAAGCGACCAGAAGCAACCTGCTTGATGGCGGAATTTTTTGAATCACCGCGCTCATTCGTCCAAGTGAAACGATCAGGATCTTCGCCACCTTCACCCGTGTTGGATTTTCCACCGATACGGTTCATTGCGATCGCGAGACTTTCGTGTGCTTCTTTGGAAATCGAGCCGTAGCTCATCGCACCCGTTTTGAAACGCTTTAAGATTTGTTCAACGCTTTCAACTTCTTCGATTGGAATCGATTTTTGTGGTTTGAGTTCGAGTAAGCCACGAAGCGTGAAGATCTGACTCATCTGTTGGTTGACCAACGATGAATAGGTTTTGAACGTATCGAAGTTATTGGTACGAACGGCTTTTTGAAGTGAGTGAATGACTTGTGGGCTGAAGAGGTGACCTTCACCTTCATTGCGCCACTGGTAGTCGCCACCGACTTCGAGGGTTTGCGGATGTTCAACGCGCTCAGGGAAGGCGTTAGCGTGACGGCTGATCGTTTCTTCAGCAATCGCTGCTAAGTCAGAACCTTCAATACGAGTTGCAGTGCCAGTGAAATATTTATCGACGACTTTTTGCTGGAGACCTACGCACTCAAAGATTTGAGCACCGAGGTAACTTTGAATCGTGGAGATACCAATCTTCGACGCGACTTTAACAATACCCTTGGTCGCAGCCTTCACGTAATTCTTACAAGCCGTGTAATGATCGACGCCTTCCAAGAGTTTTTCTCGGATCATATCGTCGAGTGTTTCGAACGCGAGGTAGGGATTGATTGCAGCACAACCATAACCGATGAGGGTACAGAAGTGGTGAACTTCGCGTGGTTCGCCCGACTCGAGGATTAAGCCTACTTTAGTACGCTTACCTTCGCGGATGAGGAAGTGGTGAAGTCCAGATACAGCTAAGAGGGCAGGAATCGCAGCGTTGCTACGGTCTACACCACGGTCACTGAGGATGATGATGTTCGCACCCGCATCGATGTGCAGGCTGGCCTGACGACAGACTTCATTCATCGCTTCTTCTAAACCTTTAGCACCTGCTTTAGGATTGAAGAGAGTTGGGATGGTTACTGAGCGGAATTGTCCGTGGGTCACGTCACGCAATTTCGCCAACTCTTCGTTGGTTAAAATTGGAGTCGTTAATTCGATGAGGTGACAGCTTTGTGGATTTGGATCCAACAAGTTGCGCTCAGGTCCGATGGTGGTGACGGATGACGTCACAATTTCTTCGCGGATACAGTCAATCGGAGGATTGGTAACTTGGGCGAAGAGTTGTTTGAAGTAATCGTAAAGTAATTTCGATTTGTTAGAGAGAACCGCTAATGGAATATCAGTGCCCATTGATCCCATCGCTTCCACGCCGTCTTTGGCCATTGGAAGTAAAAGCTTACGCTGATCTTCGAAGGTGTAACCAAAAGCTAATTGACGTTGAAGAACCGTTTCGTGGTCGGTCGTTGGAACTTCTTTCGACTTAGGAATTTTATCGAGCTTGATGAGATTACCATCGAGCCATTGACGATAAGGTTTTTCGGTCGCGATTTGTTGTTTGATTTCTTCATCGGCGACGATGCGACCTTTTTCCATGTCGACGAGGAACATGCGTCCAGGTTGAAGGCGGCCTTTGCTTGCGACGTCTTCTGGAGGAACAGGAAGAACGCCGGCTTCTGAAGCCATGATGACTAAATCATTTTTGGTGACGTAGTAGCGAGAAGGGCGGAGACCGTTACGGTCGAGCGTCGCACCAATCATCGTACCATCAGTAAACACAACGGAGGCAGGACCATCCCAAGGTTCCATGATACAGGATTGGTATTCATAGAACGCCTTCTTTTGTTCGCTCATCGATTCGTGACCATTCCAAGGTTCTGGAATCATCATCATCATCGCTTGAGGTAAGGAGCGTCCGCCCATCACGAGAAGTTCTAAAACGTTATCGAACTTAGCAGAGTCGGAACCATTAGGATTTACGATCGGCTTAATCTTTTCGATATCTTTTCCGAAGAGCGGGCTAGCGAGTAATGGCTCACGTGCCTTCATCCAGTTTACATTACCATTGAGCGTATTGATTTCGCCGTTGTGAGCAATGTAGTGGTAAGGGTGCGCACGTTCCCAGCTTGGGAAGGTGTTAGTCGAGAAACGCGAGTGAACCAGCGCCAATGCGGTGTCCATGCTCGGATCATTTAAGTCAGGGAAATATTTTCCAACCTGCTCAGGCATTAACATGCCTTTGTAAATCAGAGTGCGGCAGGAGATACTGCAGGCGTAGTAATGGTTATCTTTTCCAGATGCGCGGATTTCGTTATGGGCGCGCTTTGAAACGATGAAGAGTTTGCGCTCGAAATCTTGGTCGGTCGCACAGTCGGCTGGACGTGCGATAAATACTTGGCGAACGGTCGGTTCGCTTTTTACGGCAGTTTGTCCGAGTGATTTATTGGTCGTAGGAACGGTGCGCCAGCCGAGAACGGTGAGGCCTTGGGACTTTGCGATTTCGGTAAATAATTTTTCGGACTCGCTGCGGATTTTTGCATCAGGCGAAACGTAGAGCATGCCGACGCCGTACTGTCCGGGCTTGGGCAGGGAACTGATGCCTGCGTCTTTGGAAACTTTGCTTAAAAATCCGTGAGGAAGCTGAATGAGAATACCTGCGCCGTCGCCGGTGTTCACTTCGCAACCGCAAGCGCCTCGGTGATCGAGGTTAACTAAGATGGTCAGCGCCTGCTGAATAATATCATGGGAACGTTTCCCCTTCATTTGACAGACGAAGCCGACGCCACAGGCATCGTGCTCAAACTGCGGGTCATAGAGGCCCTGTTTTTCGGGTAGTCCGGGATTATTCATTTCTTGTTTGGTCGAAAGTGTCGAGAAGGTGACAGGTTTATGAAATTGGTGTGTGAGACCCCCCTTTGGTAATCCGCAAGGGTGTTAAATCTAGTGAACAATATTTCGTCTCTGTCAAAGGCAACTTATAGGGGCAGATTTTTAGATTTTCCGTCGCGGGCTCGGGCGGGCGAGATGTCGGCGATTGGAGGCAGGTTGGGCGTAAATAGTTTGTCCAAAAATGGAGCATTTTTTAGCCTAAATTGTGCACTTTGCTGAGGTTTGAGCTCAAATCGCTGTAGAGCCTTAATTTTGGTCACCCTTGACATCGCAGCCCAGCAGTCCGACACACTTAACGCTATGAAAGCTGACAATGACTTGTATCGCCGACTCCGCGAGTTGTCAGCCGACCAACTTTGGACCGTCGAGGTACCCAAATTCAACCAGGCCAGCCAGGTGGAACGGGGTCGCCAGGTCGCCCTCATCCGCGCCGTGGGTGTTGTATTTGCTAATAGCCAAAACGAAAAACTTAAAACCCAAGTGAAGTCATGGGTGAAGTCACTGCTGTCCGATCCTTCCGAAAAGGTCCGTCGCTATGCGATGGCTGCGATTCCTAAACTCGGTGGCGATGTCGAAGCCGAGAAAGAAATTATCACTATCTTAAAGACGAGTTCAGTTGAACGTGAGAAAAAGAAAGCGGGTTCGGCTCTCGAAAAAATCGCCGGTGAAGAAACTTTAAAAGCGGTGGGTGGAACTAACGCTCTTCCGATTTCTGAACAGAAAGTTCGAGCCAATGTAGCGCGTAAGGAGAGTCCGGCCAAAATCCGCATGGATGCTGTTTTGGATCGCTATGATACTTTAAGAATCAGTCTTCGCTGTCGCCGTGGTTTAGAAGCTATTCTAGCTGAAGAAGTAAAAGAAGCCGAAGCGAAGGGTGGTAAATTTAAACTCTTAGAGATACGTGGCTGTCACGTTGTAGTAGCGGCCAAATCCCCATTTTGCTTGGCTGATATCTATCAACTGAGATGTTTTGATACCGTAGGTTTTTACATTGGTCGCGTGCGCGATCCGCAGTCGCCTGACGCCATTAATGAATTAGCTAAGGTCATTGCCTCGCCACTCACCGAGCGATTGATGGAGCATTTTACGGAAGGTTCTTGGCGTTATCGTTTAGCTTTTTCCGGAAGTGATAATCAAGATGCGGTTGTTGAGAAAGTGACGCAGGCTGCTTTTAAAATTAATCCAAAGATTTTAAACGACGCGCGCGAAGCTCCGTGGTCGCTCGATGTCTTTTTAGCGCCGACGGCGACGATTGCAGAAATCCGTCCGCGTGTTTCACCTGATCCTCGTTTAGCGTATCGATTGAAAGCAGTGAACGCTGCATCGCATCCGCCCATCGCTGCTTGTATGGCGAGATTGGCTGGAACGGATGATCAAGAATTGGTTTGGGATCCGTTCTGTGGATCCGGACTCGAACTCATTGAGATGGCCATGCATGCGAAAGTTAAATGTGTCGTGGGGACTGACTTAAGTGAGTCGGCTATTGCGATGATGAAAGGTAATTTTGCTGCGGCTAAACTCGATGGTGTGCGGGGAGCGTTTTATACCAGTGATTTCCGAAACATTGATATCATTCCTGAATTAAAGAAGCGGAATGTATCGCTCATTATTTCCAATCCGCCTTTGGGTCGTCGCGTGCGCGTGCCCAATTTAGAAGGCTTATTTGAGGATCTGTTTAGAGTGGCTGGTGCGGTCTTACGTCCGGGTGGACGACTCATTTTTGTGAATCCAGGGCGCGTTGAGCCGCAGGATAAGTCGTTGCGTCGCGTGTATCGTCAAGTCGTCGACTTGGGTGGTTATGATTGTAAGATGGAAATGTACATGAAGATGTAATTGGGGTAAACGACATCAGCCCATTCCCTGGTGGAGAATGAGCTGAATCAAATGGTGGAGGTGGTGGGAGTTGAACCCACGTCTTCCTACCCGTACGTCGCAACTTCTACATGCGTAGCTGCATCATTGATCTCGACCGCGTTTGGAGATGAGCATCCGTGCGATCTATTCTCATTCTCACTTACCCCGGAGATAGAGACGAAAGGAGGGGATCGCCTGCGTTAACCGAACTGATCTAGGGATACAGGTCAGGCCCTAGGGTCCGTCGCTGTAATTAAGCAGCGAGTGCGAGAGCGTTACCGTTCTCGAACGTGATTGTGTTTTTAGCAGTTATATGCTGCCAGTTGGATTTAAGAGGGAACTGACATCCTCTGCATGCCGTCATGATATCTTGGTGGGAATCGAATCCGGAACACCCCCGAAATGGTTACGTCGACAAAATCGGGGTCGACTGAGAAGGAACTGTTTAAGTATCGCCGAAAACGCTGATAAGTCAAGCGACCCAAAAATACTGATATAAAGCGGACTTTTACTCTTTAAACTCAGTGCAGACTAGGGTGGGCTATGTCTGCTAATGAATTTCTTTAATATCGAATTTGCGCAGGCCCTTTTGAATGTGTGTCTGTTGGTCGCAATCGGTTGGTTTATGGCGAGTCGTAAATGGTTAGGCCCAGCTTCACGTTTACCGATTATGCGTTTGGTGATTTGGGTATTTTTCCCAGCACTCATATTTTCCCGCGTCTGTAATAATAAACTTTTGAATTCTAGCGCTCAGGCGGGTCTGTATCTCGGCACTGGATTTATTATGATCGTTGGAGGAATTATAATTGGCAGGTTGTTGGCTAATTTAATGGGGTTTGAAGAAGGGGTCGCGAAACGCACTTTTGCTTATTCCGCAGGCATTAATAATTTCGGTTATCTTGGCATTCCTATTACCGCAGCGCTATTTGATCAAGATGTCGTCGGTGTTTTATTAGTACACAATGTCGGTGTTGAAGCGGCTGTGTGGACGTTTGGTGTGGCGTATCTGTCGGGCAAGAAAGGTTGGAAGGGTCTGAAGAATTTACTGCAACCCATGACGTTGTCGCTGGCCATTGCGCTGACTATTAATCTCGTCGGATGGGGTGATGCCGCACCGGTTACATTTATGTCGGAGATTTTACACTGGGTGGGGCAGTGTGCGATTCCGGTGGGGACGATTCTTACTGGGATTTATTTTCATGAGACCATGAAAGGTTATAAGTTCTTTGCAGAAGGCAGAATCACTTTAGGAATTATCTTAGCTCGCTGGATAATTATCCCTGCGGTGCTGTTAATCGTCGCTGCCTATTTTGTGCAGGATCCTGAATTACGAAAAGTAATGCTCGTGCAGGCCGCTATGCCTGCGGGGATATTTAGTTTTCTCATTGTTGAAATGTACAAGGGAGATGTACCCATCGCGTTGCGTTGTTCCGTGTTTACCATGGCCTTCTGCCCAATCATCACGCCCCTGTGGTTGTACCTCGGCTCCTGGTTCTTGGGTTCCAAATAAAAAAAGGGTCAGACTACGTGCACGGTGCCTGACCCCGATAACAGGGTCAGACTACGACATCGGTGTCTGACCCTTTTTTTTGATTATCCTTAAAAGATGATCTGGGTGGCCAGTTTTTAATCTTAAGGCAACGTGTGGTATTGAAGCGGTTGTAGTTGAAAGAATCTTAATGGCTAATTCTACCTTCCAGTCTACGGCCCCTTGATCGAGTAATAGGTCCGTATCTTTTTTCCCTGCTTCGTTTATCAACCGCTGTATAACCTGCTCGGCATGTGCTTCATCTAATTTCATGATTTCCGCATAGGGTAAATCCGATGGCCTATCGAGAGCCTGTGGATTTTTATCCAGCAAAATTTTCTCAGCTTTCATCGCTACGTCCCATTCATAATCAAATAATTTGGAGTCATCATCCTTTAAAAATACTCCACGAATATGTTCCAAGTATGCCTGCCAACCTACGGGGTTATCAGGGTAACCTATGAAATTTATCCCTTCGTGGATTCGATAAACACCGCGCCTAGCCGGATTTAATAACAATGAGATGCTGCTTAGTTTAGAGAGTGGTAGCTCTTCCACCTTGAGTAAACCTTTACGAACATGGTTTAGATGAACATAATCTATCACCTTTGAGACATCAAATCCGGTCGGAGTGCGCTTAGCTTGATATCTACCCTGAAAGACATGTCCGTGTTCATCGCGGAAACCATTAAACCGACGAGCAAAAGAGGTTAATAGTAAATGCATGCCACGGGATAAATTGGCTCGGGGCGCCTTCACTACCATGTGGAAGTGGTTCGGCATGACTGCAAAAGCATACACATGCCAATCTGTCCGAACGATTGTCTCTTCTAGTAATTTTAAAAATACTTGAGCAGCTTGTGGGTCTTGAAAAATCGGTTGCCGATAATTTCCCCGCGAGAACACATGAAAGATTGAGTTGGGGTTTTCTATTCTGAGAGGTCTAGGCATGAAGTTAGAACATCCAAATGATCTATCGTCACAATATCACGCATGCCTTAGGAAAAAGGGGTCAGACTACGCCGGCGTAGTCTGACCCCTTAAGCGTAGTCTGACCCTGTTTATGGGGTCAGGCACCATCAGCGTAGTCTGACCCCTTAAATGGTGTCTGACCCCTTTTGGGGTGGGGGTGGCGAGGCGACTGGTTCAGGGGATCAGGTTGAGGGGGCGCGGGGGCGGAACGCGAGGGGGTATGTGGGCAAGGGGGGCGGGGGCGGAACGCGAGGGGGGCGCGAGTGAAACTCGCGAGGGGACATGCTGGCAAGGGGACATGGGGAGATAAAACGAGGCAGAGGCAGAGGCAGAGGCAGAGGCAGAGGCAGAGGGTATGCTGGGGATGGATGATCCTCGGAGATTCATTCGGTAAATTATAATAACCCTCTCGAATTATAAATCCTGCCCCTCTGAAAAAGCTAGCTTCGCCCC
>JBBAUU010000066.1:0-1817 GCA_040398065.1 Opitutales bacterium
AATCGACATCATCAAGACAGTGCTACCGCCGTTGGTGACGGTACATACCTTGATGAGATCTGAGAGACTCTGACCGTTATACTGAGCAGCTACAGAGTTCGAACCAGTTGCATACTTCAGACCCGTGGTATCGATCGTGAAGAGATCAGTAAGGTTGGCATTAGCACCGAGATTTACTGAACCCGCTTGGAGGAACTTGAAGTCGTAGAACGGATCGAAGAGCAATCCTTCGGTATTCGCGTTAGCCGAGACCACCTCGATGGTGATTTTCTCTCCGCCAGCAACGAAGCCGCTAAGATCCAAGGAACCCGAGGTAAGGAGCGTGCTGTAAGTAACGCCGGCGCTATTCGTCAGATCGTAGTGAGCGTAACGGGTGTCGATGTTAGAGCCCGAGTTAACAGTCAGACCAGTGATATCGACGCTACCAACGAAGACTCGGATAGTTGAACCGTTGGTGAGCGCGAAGCCACCCGTAGTCAGTGTGAGTGCGTAGTTATTAGCAGTACCGACTTGGAGAGTACCACCATTTTCAACGTTCACGATACCAGCACCGGTTGCAGAAGCGTTATTAGCAATCAAGGTACCGGTATTTTCGATGAAGGTTGGACCGTTGTAGCTGTTGGAGCTCGAAACAGTAATCACACCCGAGTCGACCACTAAGTCCGAACCAGCGTTGGCACCTACGATATTACCAGTGACGTTAATTCCATTAGAGCCACCCGCTAAGGTGAGTACAGTTCCGTTCTTCGTTAAGCTACCGCTTAAGGTCAGGGTGCCAGTTCCGCTATTTTCAACAACGTTAGCTGAAGTAGTGTTGGTCGCTGAGATGTTCGCGGTAACTTCGGTAGCACCGGTTGCAGCGATTTGTAACTTAGCGTCGCTTGCACCAGCCGCAGTACCAAGAGTCACTGAGGCAGATCCAAGAGCTGCAGCAGTCGTTACTTTAACAGTACCGGCGTTGGCATTGATTGAACCAGAGAAGTCCGAGTTGTTACCCGAGAGTTCGAGAATTCCATTACCAGTCTTAGCAAGGGTACCTGAACCAGCGAGCGTGCCGGCGGAAGAACCTGTTTCGACGGTGAGAATCTTGTCAGCAGCGAGAGTTAAATCACCACCGTTTAAGTTGGTGACCGTAGCGTTACTGTTAACGTTAACAGTACCCGATGAAATTGTGGTTACGACGGTCTCGCCCTTGATGTCGAGCGTACCACCTTTAACTTCAGCAACCGTGTTACCGGTACCAGAGATTTCAACGGTAGCAGTACCTTTAACTTCGGTGACAGAGCTTGAACCACCGCTGAGTGTAACATTACCAGCAGCGACGGAGTTAACCGAGCTACCTGAACCACTGAGAGTAACTGTACCACCTGAGATGGTACCAGTAACGCTTGCGGGAGCAGTCGATGTAACCGTTGCAGTGCCAGAGATGTTTCCAAGACTACCGCCATTAGGAATGGTGATAGTACCAGAGGTTGGATTACCGCCCTCGGTAAATGGTGCTGCGACCTTGATGGTGTATTTACCTGCTGTTTCCACACCGGTCATGATCCAATTAGCAGTTGAGTAATCGATGAACGCGAAGGCGGCAGAACCGCTACGTGAACCTGCCCAGGTAATGACATCGTACTCGCCGGCTTCGGTAAGTTCTGAGGTTAAATCAATCGCGAGGTTACCATTAAGTGTTAATCCACCCGTGAGTGCTAAACTAGTTCCGATGGTGTAAGAAATCTTGGTAATGTCCGCGCCGCTCAGTGCAGCGACGGTTAAGCTGGTGGCCTTGAGGCTACCTTCAGTTAAATCAACCAGGGCACCACTGT
>JBBAUU010000066.1:1917-8052 GCA_040398065.1 Opitutales bacterium
GTTAAGCTGGTGGCCTTGAGGCTACCTTCAGTTAAATCAACCAGGGCACCACTGTTAAGAGTGATTGCACCAGCGAGCTCTGAAGCTGGCATTGAAGCACCAGTGTATGAATTCGTTGCCTTCAGGGTTGCCGCGTTAGCAACGGTGACTGCGCTCGATGCAATCGAACCGGCAGAACCAATATTCAAGATACCGTTAGAGACAGTAGTTGCACCCGAGTAGGTATTTGCCGCGGAGAAATTAACTGTGCCTGCACCAGTCTTGTTGATTGAACCTGCACCGGAAATAACACCAGTGAAGTTAGCGATACTAGCCGTCGTCGCAGCAGTGAGTGTAGCATTATTGTTATTGGTGATCAGACCCGAGAAGGTCGCAGTACCTGCGGTGTCGATACCGAGCGTACCAGAACCGGTACCAGATCCCTGACTCAGGGCATTGAATGCAATATTATCTAAACGGTTATTACCCGTGTTGGCAGTTGCACCAGTTAAACTGAGTCGAACAAAGGCTGTGCTATCACCATTTAACGCGGTGATCTGAGATAATGACTTAGCAGTGAAGGTCGTTGAACTGACTGAAATGGTTTCAGCAGTCGTCCAATTTGTACCATCAGTACTATAATCCCAAACTTGGCCAGTGAATCCGGTCGCACCGCTATAACGCGTATCGTAGGAAATAGTTAGGCCCAACTTATTAGACATATCGACTTCGAAAACCATGTACTTTCCGTTGGCAGTATAAGTTGAAGTTCCCGCACCACCCAAGATGGACAAAGTAGCAGCACCAGTAGGCGTGGTTGAAAATACACCAGAGCCTGCATTTCCAGAGAAGGATGCTACTTCATTTGTATTAGCTGGAGATGTAGTGAACACCCAGTTACTTGAACCTTTAGTTCCATCGAGATAGAGCGTTCCAGAACCAAAGTTAGCCACAAATTTATTGGGCGTACTGGGTGCAGCAACTGCGGCAGTTCCGCCGTTGGTGGTGGTTTGGAAATCCCAACCCGCTAATAATGAAGATGAGCCAGCAGTAAAACTTCCGATGGTAATCGCATTGGAAACTGTATTTCCTGCACCAGCGTAGAGATTACCTGAGGTAAGTGTTACCGCTCCAGTACCGAGCGCATTATTGGATGAGGCCTTTAAGGTACCAGCGTTGGAGACGGTGATATTTCCAGAGTAACCAGAATTATTACCCGAGAGGTTAACGGTACCTGAACCAGTTTGGGCAAGTGCACCACTACCGGTGATCGCACCTTGGTAGGTCGAAGTGCCGCTTCCATTGATGGTTAAGTTATTTGTTGAGAGGGCCAGGGTAGCAGCGCTATTTGAACCTTGGAGGTTATTAAGAGTCTGCGCTGTACCGAATGCTAAAGTACCAGCGTTAATCGTGGTAGCACCGGTGTAAGTATTAGCACTGTTTAAGGTCAGAGTTCCGTTACCATTCTTCGTCAACGAACCATCTCCGGAAATAATTCCCGAGGTGGTACCGTCTGAAACAGTCAGAGTCTTTCCTGATGCAATCGAAACAGCGTTACCACTTAATGTAGTAACCGCAGCGTCAGCGCTGAAGGCCGTTGTACCTGCACCAGACAAGCTACTCAATGTAGCCGTGCCGCTAGTCGATGTGAAATTAAGTGTACCAGCGTTGGTCACTGCAGCCAGGCTGAGGTCGGATGCACCGAGATTTAAAGTACCAGCGCTAACGGTTGTGTTTCCAGCGTAGTTATTAGCACCCGAGAGTGTTAAAGTTCCAGCAGTAGCCTTAGTTAAAGCACCGTTACCAGTGATAGCTACTGAACTTGAACCCGAGTTGACGGTTAAGATCTTATCAGCAGCAATCGTGATAGCAGCATCACTCAAAGTTCCAATCGTGGTATTGTCGTTTACGGCAATGCCACCAGATCCAGCAGCGGTTAATGTAGTAATCGTAGTAGTGCCACCGAGAGTTAAGGTGCTTGTTCCGCTCGAGTTAACGGTGGTGATGGTGTTGTTCGCGCCATTTAAGATGAGAGTTGTATCTGCACCCGAGAGCGTGGTGATTGCGGCTGTTCCGCCGACAACAGTATAACCACCCGATACGGCTGAAGCAGTCGTTGCACCGAGAGAACCAGTAACGGTGGTTTCACCACCAGAAATCGCAGCGTTTAAGTTACCTGCTACACCAATAACACCTTCAGAAATTCCATTGATGATTGTCGCGTTGCTTCCGAAAATAGTTGAACCAGCACCCGATAAGGTGGTCACGGTTACGGTGCCTGAGCTACCACTGAAGTTTACATTTCCAGCGTTAGCAACTGTACCGACACTGAGTCCGGTTCCAGAAATGTCTGCGGCACCATCAGATCCAACGGAGAGTGTAGCAGCAGAATTATAATCGGCGGCGTTTAATGTACCGCCATTAACAGTAACGCTTGAGGTACTTGCAAGAGCACCTGTGATTGAAGTCAGTGTTCCTGCTTCTACGGTGGTTGCACCAGTGTAATCGTTCGCGAAGTTAAGAGTGAGTGTGCCGTTACCAGACTTAGTTAAACCACCTGCACCAGTGATCTTGACGGTCGAGACAGTGGTATTACCTGCACCAGAAACCGTGAGAAGGTTTCCGCCGTTATTGATACCACCCGTGATCGTAAATGTATCTGCATCCGATGCAATGCTTGCAGCACCAGTAAGAGTAATCGCACCAGCAAAAGTATTATTACCTGAGGTGCTTCTTAAGGCACCGCCTGATGAAATACCAGAACCCGCGATTTCTAAAGTTTCAGCAGCCGTCGTGATACCACCGGAGATTTCCAGGGCAGAGCCTGCAGCAACCGTGGTCTTGGCAGTCGAACCGATGCCACCCAGCGCGTTAGCATTCGAAATTTGAACAACACCCGCTGAAATCGCGGTCTCTCCCGTATAACTATTAGCATTCGAAATCGCTAAAGTTCCGTTGTTGGACTTGGTAATTCCAGTTGCGCCAATGATACCAGCAGCGCCCGAGAAAGTGTATGTACCAGAAGCAGCAGAAACAGTCACGTTGCCAGGGGTAACATCGCTTGCGATGGTCACAGTGCCACCTGCTGTATTTGAGAAGGTGACGTTATCACCATCAACGTAGGCCTGAGTTGCAGCGTCATTCAACCAGTTTGCCGTTGTAGTGGTATCCCACGCACCGCCAGTACCTAAGTTCCAAGTTATGTTGGAAGAACTCTGAGCAATGACGAGGTTGTACCGACCAGCCGTCGATGTATCGATCGTGAAGGTCCTACCCGCAACGGTTGGGCTATTGAATGTAAAGGCCGAGGCAGTTGAACTACTTCCATAAGTTAGGAGAGTAAATGTACCTAATGAATATGTTCCCGAGAGATTGATATTTACGGTACCAGATACGCTTAATGCACCAGTTACTGCTAATGTCTTACCGAGAGTGTAATTTATGCTACCACCTGAGGCAGTTAGGTCACCGCCGAGAGTTAAACTTCCTGCAGTGAGATCAATCGTTCCAGAAGTTAAATTAATGTTACCAGCAATATTATTGGCCGTACCAACAATGTTAGGACTTCCGGCAGTGTTCGCTGCAGCATTAGTAACTGAGAGAGTACCACCACCAATTGCGACTGTACCAGCTCCAAGCGCACCCACACCAGAGCCAGCGAGGGCGATTGTACCACTATTAAGAGTAGTGCCACCCGCGTAGGTGTTAGCACCGGTTAATGTTAAAGTACCATTACCACTCTTACTAAGAGCACCATCACCAGAAATGATTCCAGAAGTTGTACCAGAGGCAACCGAGAGGGTCTTGGTAGAAGCGATTGCAACAGAACCACCGTTAAGAGTGGTGATGCTTGCATTGCCATTAGCGGTTAATGCACCACCCGACATGGTCGAGATAGTGGCAGTACCCGAAGAGGTTAATGAACCAGAAGAAAGTGTCGCGACTGTCGCAGCTCCACTCACATTGGTAGTACCACCAGAAATATTAGCAGCAGTGGTTTGTCCGAGAGATCCAGCAGTCACAGTACCCGAAGAGATCGCACTGTTTAACGCACCAGTTACATTGACGGTACCCGCGGAAATACCATTGGTGATGGTCGCGTTGCTACCGAAGCTCGTGTTACCAGCACCAGAAAGCGTGCCGATAGTTACCGTGCCTGATGCACCACTGAAGTTTACCGCACTGGCGGTTGTGCTGTTATTATTAGTAAGAGTGCCAACGGTTTGGCCAGCAGTTCCAGAAATGTCAGCAACACCGGTTCCGTTAACAGTTAAGTTAATTCCGGAGTTGAAATTTACTGCATCAAGTTTTGCACCTGAAGCAACGGTGATGCCCGATGTACCACCGAGGGCACCGGCAGCCGTCGCGGCAAGAGTTCCAGCGCTAATCGTGGTCGCACCAGAATAATCATTGGCGAAGCTAAGAGTTAAAGTACCAGCACCATTCTTAGTTAAACCACCTGCACCGGTAATCTTAGCGGTCGAAATCGTGGTGTTATTCGCGCCATCGATGGTAAGGAGATTTCCAGCCTGGGTGATACCACCCGAGAGAGTGATGTTACCAGATCCAGCATTAATAGTAGAGGCACTCGCTAAAGTGATGGCACCAGCAAAACTTGCAGCAGTTGAAACGCTATTAACTAAAGCACCGCCAGCCGAGGCTGCACCGGTACCATTAAGAGTGAGCGCATTAGCGTTAACGCTTTGTCCGTTAAGATCCAGGGTCGCACCCGAAGTAAGGCTGACGGTAGAAGTACCAAACGCCGAGCTGCTACCTGCTTTAAGAGTACCAGCAGAGATGGTTGTTGTACCAGAATAAGTATTGGTACCCGAAAGCATTAAAGAACCCGTGCCGGCTTTAGTTAAGCCGTTAGTTCCAGTAAGATCAGACGCGATGGTTGCGGTGCTGCTGGTTCCGTCGATCGTGAGGGTATTCGCGGCAGCGCTGGTACCTGTTAAATTGATACTTGAACCAGTGATCGTGTAACCCGTGGATGTAAAGGTGGCACCAGCAGCGGCAGTAACGCCACCGGAAACAGTGACAGTTCCAGCAGTTCCACCGAAAGTTAATACACCCGTGGTGGCTTGAACTAATGCACCACCCAAGGCTGATGAAGTGGACCAGTTAGCAGATGTCGAAGACCAGGTTGAAGTTGCACCACCATTATAGAAATTACCAGAAGAAGCAGCGAGTGCAGGAATGGAATTCGAGTAGGCGATGTTATCGGCTTTGAAAACATTAGATCCACCACTAGTGACTCCTAAACCTGCCATCATTAAACTATCAACCGAAGCAATAGTGCTACCCATTGCAAAATCATCAGCTACCAAACCATAAGAGCCCGAAGCTGAACCAGCATAGAAGTA
The DNA here is from genome assembly GCA_040398065.1 of Opitutales bacterium. GTDB lineage: Bacteria > Verrucomicrobiota > Verrucomicrobiia > Opitutales > UBA953 > UBA953. The sequence continues at coordinate 7,263 of JBBAUU010000066.1, forward strand.
ATAATCGGCTTTTCCTGCGGCAATAGCGTAAGTAGATGCCCCTAAGGAATAGGTCATAGCTGCAGTGCTGTAATTACCAATGATCCGGAAATTTAGCACAGAGTTAGCAGTCATACTCGCCGTACTGCTTACATTAGTGGTTGTCCATGTACCGTTACTAAGAATACTTGCACCGGCGGAATTAAATCTGATGCCTGCAGCTGTTGCTGCAGCCCCGAATCCAGAATTGTTACTAAAGTTGGCGCCGTTACCAATTAGAAAATAATCTAATTGGCCAGATGTTGCGATAGAATATTTAGTTTGAAAACTGACGTCGAAAGTATTTGTGGCAGTCCAATCATAAATACTGAATATGGTAGGCGAATTGGACGTAGTAGTTGTTAAGGTTATTTCAGATCCACTTCCTAAATCGGCATCACCCGAACCTAAAGCAATATTACCAGCAGTGCCGGCTCGAATGTAAGTTGAGCCTCCACCGGATGAAGTTGCAGGTATACTGGATGTGTTGATAAGTCCGGTCGAGGAAGTGAAAGCGAGGGTGGATGTTCCGAAATTATATGTCCAATCGGTCGCGGTGGCTTGCGTTGGCATCATGCTCACGGCGTAGGGAGCGGCGAAGAGCGTGATCGCGGCGGCGTTGCGCAGAAAATTCTGAAACGCGATATTGTTTTTCTTTGCACGAGTAATTGCGGTGGTTTTCATAAGATGTAGATAAAAGTGATAGGTTCAAATTGACGACTCTGAGCCCAATGCAAAGCCCTAAAACACTTTATGCCTGCACAATTAGGTG
>JBBAUU010000067.1:0-8037 GCA_040398065.1 Opitutales bacterium
GTCTCAACGTCAAAAAAGCGATGACGGGTTTGTCTGGATTGCAGGTGCCTCGGCTCGCATGAATGAAGATGGCAGCAACGTCGAAGTCATCGGTAATGGATACCGCAATAGCTTTGAGCACTTCCCAACTTCCTTTGGCGATTTATTCCAAGGTGATAACGATGACTCGATGAGTTGTCGCACTTCTTACGTTTTAGAATACGCGAGTGCTGGCTTCACGACATCCACTGGACAAAGTTTCCGCTCGGTTCGTCGTGGACCTGCGCAACCTTTTGTACGCGCTCATTGGCGCCAAGACGATCCTGATACTTTTGATGTCGGCGACATTTATGGTTCGGGCTCTCCCTCGGGCATGGTGGTTTATGAAAACGGTGCGCTCGATGAAAAATGGAACGGCACGCTGCTCAGTTGTGAATCTTCCCGTAACACCATTTTGGCCTATAAGATTCAGCCCCAAAAGGCTGGTTTCAAATTAGATGCCGAGTCACGTTTGGAGTGGGTGACTTCCAATGCGGAAAAAGAATATTACGGTGTAGATTTCAATAAGCCTAAAAAAGATACCACCGCGAAAGAAAAAGTTTTATTCCGTCCTTCCGATATTTGTGTTGGCCCGGACGGCGCGATTTACATTGCCGATTGGTACGACGCCCGTGTCGGTGGTCACCAAACGCTCGATGATCAATGCCTCGGTTCCATTTACCGTCTCGCTCCCAAAGGTTTTAAATCAGTCATTCCGAAAATTGATTTAACGACTCCTGAAGGTGCCGTTGAAGCATTACGCAATCCCGCCGTGAATGTCCGTCACCAAGCTTTTAAAGCGGTTCAATCTTTCAAAGAAAAATCCTTACCGGCGATTAAAGAACTTTTAAATGATAAGAACTCTTTTGTAGCAGCCCGTGCGATTTGGTTGCTCCCTTATTTAGGAGACGAAGGAGTAAAAAACTGCGAAGGATTATTAAAAGACCCGAATCCACAAAATCGTATCACTGCCTATCGTGCCTTACGTCGTGCCGGCGTGGATGTTTTAGGCTACGCTAAGATTTTAGCTAATGATTCTAATAGTGCCGTGCGTCGCGATGTAGCGACGTCACTCCACGGTGTGTCTGCGGATAAAGCTTTACCTATTTTAATCACCCTCGCTGCGAAGATTGATCACACCGACAAAAATTCCTTAACGGCGTTTGGCGTAGCTTCTGCCGGAAAACAGGAAGAAGTTTGGGCCGCGATTAAAACCGATGCCAAGACCTGGACGCCACAGATTGAAAAACTAGCCTGGGTTTTACATCCAGCCTCCATCGTACAAGATTGTGTCACACGCGTTCGTTCCACTGAACTTTCGAAAGAGCAAAAACTCTTAGCGCTCGAAACACTTTCGTTCATCGAGTCTAAGGAAGCTGGACTTGCGATGATTCAATTATGTTCGAGTGAGTCGGAATTAAAAAATGAAGCCACGCGTTGGGTCTTAATGCGTATCTCCGGATTATGGGCGGCTTATGATTTGCGCACCGAGCTGAAAAAGTCGGGCGTTTATGATCCTAAAAAAATTGTCGTGACTCCGGTTGTCTCGATGGAGCCGCCGCGTCCGACTTATACTGAGCAGGATGTTCTTAATAAAAAAGGTGATCCCGAAAAAGGTGGTCAGCTCATTCTGCGTTGTACCATGTGTCACCAAGTCAACGGTGCCGGTGTTGCGCTCGGACCCGAACTTCGTGGTTGGGGTACTCGCCAAGGCGTCCAAGCTGTCGTTCGTTCGATTGTTAATCCCTCGGCGGATATCGCTCACGGGTACGATGGATTTACCATAAAATTAAAAAACGGAGTCCAGGTGGACGGAATCATGCAAGGGGAGGGTGATCCACTGTCCGTCCTTTCCGTGGGCGGAGTCAGCCAACTTATTCCCAAAAGCTTTATCAGCCAACGAGTTAACAAAGAAGGCAAGCCCGACGGCTTAGAGATTAATAAGATGAACCGATCTTTAATGATGTCGGCCGAGCAACTCGGTTTAACTGCGCAAGAAGTGGCCGATATTGCGGCTTGGATGGCAACTTATCGCTAAAACCCCAATAAACCCTCTATTTTAGGGGGTAATCTTTAGGTAAATTTACCGCTTGCAAGTCGCTGGCGGCTTACCAAGTTGAACCTTCCTTCCTCTCGTCAAGGCACGGCCGCACTACGCGGGCCCGCGACTTACGAGAATCTAATCTAAAATTTACACACAATTATGAAGCAGCTCAGTCTCTCCGTCACTAGTCGTCAGAACCACGGCCGTGGTCACTCCCGCCGCCTGCGTATTGATGGCTCCATCCCTGCCATTATTTATGGCCCAGCCGGCACGCACAGTGTGGCTGTGAACCAAGAAAATTTCCGCGACCTCATGCGCAAGAAGGGCACGGCCGCTGCGCTCATTGAGCTCGAATTCAATGGCAGCAAGATGCTCTCGATCATCAAAGAGTTTCAACGCCACCCGATCACTCAAAAATTCCTCCACATCGATATTCAACAAATCGATCCTAACGCACCGATGTCGGTCGCAATTCCTATTCGTACCGTGGGTGAAGCTTATGGTGTGAAGACCGATGGTGGTACACTCGCGATTGTTTCGCAGACCATCAACGTACGTTGCTTACCTAAGGACTTACCTGAATTTATCGAAGTCGATGTCACTGCTCTGAAAGTAAATGAATCGATTCACGTGGGTGATATTAAAGCACCTGCGGGTATTTCTTTCCCTGGTGATCGTGGTCGCGTAGTGGTGGTTTGCTCCGAAATGGCTGCTGAAGAAGCTGCTGCCGAGCCCGCCGCAGTTACGACTGCTACCACAGCCGACGGCGCCGCCGCTCCTGCCGCTGGTGCTGCTGCCGCTGCTCCTGCCGCTGGTGCTGCTCCTGCTGCTGCCGCTGCTCCTGCCGCCAAGAAATAATTTTCCGCGCCAGGCGTTCCTGGTACCTGTTCTTTGAAGTCAAATGTCATTCTCGGTTATCGCCGCCCTCGGCAATCCAGGCCCTGAATACATCTCCACCCGACATAACGCGGGATGGATTCTCTTGGACGCACTGGCTCAAAAAGTCGGTGCGGTTTGGAAGGAAGAAAAACGTTTTTCTGTTTCAGTTGCGAAAGTGACTTTCGGAAATGCCAACGTCTTTTTAGTAAAGCCCCAATCGTTCATGAACGAAAGCGGACCACCTTTAACTAAGTTCCTCCACTTCCATCAAATCCCTGCGAGCGACCTTGTTGTCTGTTATGACGACATTGCGTTTGAGCCAGGATTGATGCGACTGACCCAAGGAGGTTCCGACGCCGGTCACAACGGTGTCGCGAGTTGTATGCAGCACCTCGGCAACGAATTCATTCGTGCCCGCGTAGGAATCGGCCCCAAGAAACACCCCGCCCAAGATTTGGCGGATCATGTACTCGGCAAAATACCCGACGATGACTTTGCTCGCCTTCGCCAAAGCTTACCTGACTTCATTCACGGACTCGAAATTTTAATCTCCCAAGGCCTCCCGGCCGCCCAAAACTTTACCAACCGAAAAAACCATTCACTATGACTACAGCCACCACACGCCGACGCCACTATACCGTCAGCCTTATTCTCGACCTCCGCGGTTCCGCCGAGGCTCCTGATGTTGCGATTGATCGTTTAAAAGAAATCCTCAAGTCCATCGACTGTAAGGTATCCGAAGTCGAAAATCTCGGCCAACGTGAATTCAGCCGCGCCGTCGACCGCAAGTTCCTCAGCGGTCTCTACGTCCAAATCAAATTTGAAGGTCCGGTCACTGCACCTGCCGCTTTCGCCGAAAAACTTCGTCTCGATCGCACGGTGGACCGCATCTTGGTTCAATCTGTTAAATAATTTTTAACTAAACACACACCATGGCTTCGTCCTACAATCGCGTTATTCTCGCAGGCAATATGACCCGCGATCCTGAAGCCAAAGCTTTGCCTTCAGGCCAAGCGTTGACGAAGTTCTCCCTGGCTGTGAATCGTGCCTACACCACCAAAGAAGGTGAGAAGCGCGAAGAAGTGACTTACGTAGACATCGAGAGCTATGGTAAACAAGCGGAAGTGATTGCCAAATATTGTGGCAAAGGTTCCGGCATCTTAGTCGAAGGCCGTCTTAAACTCGATCAGTGGGAAGACAAAAAATCCGGCGAGAAGCGTTCGCGTCTCGGCGTGGTTTTAGAAAACTTTACTTTCTTAGGTGGCAAACCCCAAGGCGGCGAAGAAGGCGGCTCTGCCCCTCGCTCTCGCGGTGGTAATGATAGCCCCGCACCGTCTGCACCTGATGGTGGCGACGACGTACCATTCTAATTTTTTATAATCACAATTAAACCCGACCACATCTATGGCATACACCGAAGTTTTACTCATTAAGCCCGTCGACGGCCTTGGCGCCGAAGGCGAGCAAGTCCGCGTCCGCGCAGGCTACGCACGCAATTTCTTGTTCTTACAAGGCATTGCTCTCCCCGTTAATCGCGCTAACACTAAGTACATCGAGTCTTTGAAACAAGCTCGCACCGTACGCGAGGCCCGCGACCTCGAAGTAGCCACTACCCTGGCTGCTAAGTTAGCTGCGGTGAAATTAACCTTTGCCGTGAAGACCGGTGAAGGAGGCAAGATGTTTGGCGCGATCAGCACTGCTGAAATCGCTGCTAAGCTCGCCGAACATGGTATCGAGTTGGAGCGCAAGCGCATCCACCTCGGCCAAGGTCCTGTTAAATTACTTGGTAAACACGTCTCGACCATTCGCCTCCATGCCGACGTCACCGTCGAACAGGAGTTTGAAGTGATCTCGGAAAATCCAATCGAAGAGATTAAGGAAGTTGCCGAAGAATCCGATCGTCCTGAGCGCGACAAAAAGCCTCGTAAGCAACCTCGCAGCGACAAGTCTGAGAAATCGGACAAGAAGTCTAAAGCGAAGAAGTAAAATCTCTTCTGCTCACGCAAAGAAAAACCCGCCAAGTTGGCGGGTTTCTTTTTGGCTCAGTGATTCTGAACTTAGCGAGGGAGGAGGAAGTTCGTATTATTAATCTCGAACTGTAACTCATTTTTATGGAAGTTCAGAATGCCGACCCACTGGACCGCAGTACCCTTGGCGACCGATTTAATAGACTGGGCGACTTTAGGATTAGAGAGGTAGAGGTTATAAGTTTTCTCACCGACTTTTACGGCTGAGGTTTTCTTACCGCCGCCGAGGAAGGTGCCGTCGATCACGAATAAATCGTTGATGGAGTTGGCGACTTGTTCAGCGGACATTTTTTCGAGTGAGCTGGCGCGTGGAAGTTTCGAGCGATCGATGGGTCCAGGGATTTCAGTCAGTCCTGCGCTCGGAGTTACTTCAGGACGCTTTAAGGGAATGGCTTCTTTGGCGTCTTTATTGTAAACCGCGAATGTAGCCATGACAGGGAAGTGGTCACTGACGCCGGCACCAGGTCCGTAAAGGGTAACAGGATTAGGCACGCGGGCCTGTGATTTGGCAGTTAATCCGTCGATGACGACTGCTCCAAAAGTATTACCTACGTAATCCACGCCTGAGCCATTGGCTAAGCTTTTCGAAATAATAATATGCATGAGTGTGCCCCATTCACCTTGGTAGGAATCGGAGCGTCTTTGGCTGGGTTCAACATCGTACCACAAATTATAAAGCAAGGCGCCGTTGTTATCTGCGGAAGTAAATTTTTCGATATTACCTTGTGAGCCGAGGACATCTTGAACTCCAGTACGTCCCATTTTGGGATAACGCTGAAGTTGATTGTAGTGAGCGTTTAAATCTCCACCGACGATGACATTGGCGTCGGGATTAGCTTTAAAAATTTCGTCGAGACGTTTGCGCAGTACGCCAGCATTTTGAATGCGAGTTTTTTCTAAACCCGCATCACCCGCGCCACTCTTCCAGTGATTCGCGTAAACATAAACGCTCTCGCCCGCGACTTCGATTTCGGCTTCCACGATTGTACGTGCGCCATCAACCCGGAGTTGTTTGGTGCTCTTAATCGGTAGGCGTGTGAGAATAGCACAGTGAATCGCCTCTTTGCTGAGATCGAACACATCGCCCAACACGACTTGATAACCCTTAATACCTTCGTCTTCGAGCGCTTTGACTAACCACGCTTCGATCGGCATGCCGCGCAGTTCATTGGAGAGGTCGTTCTTTAAAATGTCTTTGTAGTTCTTATCTTTTTGGGCAGCGAGGAAATCGCTGACGCTGATGGTTGATTCAGGAGAGTGATCGGCTTCGAGTTCATCGATGATGAGGATGCTGGGACCTTTGCCGTCTTCCGCGGTGCGCAGAACTTCGGCGAGACGCTGCAACTTGCCGGCTAATTTTTCTGGAGTCCAGTGATGCTCGGTGGTGTTCGTTACGGGGAAGTCCGCGTAGATGGACTTGTCATCGAGATCGAAAAGATTTTCGACGTTGAATGCCATGACGCTGAGGTTGCTGGCCGCTTTGGTTTCTTCGGCGGCAGAGAGGTTAATGAATGAGCCAAGAAAAATTAAGCTCAGCGAGGTAATGAAGCGGGGTGACATACAAAACTACCCTAACCACCTCATTTTAATTCTCCCACCATAATAATTGAGAGAACTTGTAATTCCTAATCCCCGTTAGAAACCCTGCTTAATTTACATAAAATGTTGAATGATAAACAGATACAAAATATAAGTCATAATTGTCACAAGTCTGACACACAATCGTCAACTTTGACCCAATCTATTTGTTTCCTATTAGGCAGTTTGCCTCATAAATCAATTTACTGATGAAGCGTTTCGATCCCCAAGTCGGACAAACTGGACAAGGTATGTCCGCAGGGAAAACCCATCGCAGTTTAAAAACACTCTTACGCAACGCGGCCGTTCTTTCATTATTTACTGCGCCCATTGTCGCCCCATCAATTTTAAGAGCTCAGGCGATAGATATTAACAGCAGTGGCACTTACACCCAGAATTTTAATACACTAGCGAATACCGGAACAGGGGTAGCTTGGGCGAATAATAGTACGCTCTCTGGTTGGTATGTCCAAAGTACTTCTGCCACTCCATCAACTTATCAAGCGGACACTGGAGCAGTTTCATCAGCTAGTTTAATTAGTTATGGTAGTGCATCGAGTACAGATAGAGCTCTGGGTAATATAACCACAAATGCTGTCGGTGCTTGGGCCTATGGTGTACAACTCAAAAATAATACTGCTGGTTCTGTAAATTTAGGAAATATTGGATACACACTTGAGCAGTGGCGATCTGGACAGGGAGCGGGATCAAATTCCATTTCATTTTGGTATCAGATAAGTAATTCTGCTATCACTAGTGTTAACCCCTTGGCAGCGAGTGCTGGCGTAACTGATAGCGCCCCAAGTGCGGCTTGGATTTCTGTTTCTGCACTCAATGCAGGAAGTAAAATCAACACTGGCGTGGCGGGGTCACTCGATGGTAATCTTGATGCTAATAAAACTGCAGTATCTACATCACTTTCATCGGTTACATTAACGGCTGGTCAATATATTATGTTTAGATGGAGTGATATAAATCATGCTAACAATGATTCTGGCTTAGCCATCGACGACTTCACTGTTAGTTATTCTCTCGCTACTATAACTGGCAACTACTGGAATGGTTTAAGTGGTGTGTGGTCTAGTTCCTCAACCAATTGGGCGACAGCAACAGCCGGTGGGGGCACTACTGGCGTAACTCAAGCGGCCTCAGATTCGTTGGTTTTTGATACCGCAAGTGCAGCTCCTACAGTGAGCGGAACGGTTACCGTTGCTGCTGGTTTAACATTTGGCGCGAATGGAATCAGCATTTCATCGGGTACTATTAATTTATCGGGTGCGAGTGCGGCGACTAATGCGATTACTGTTACTAACTTAGGTGACACCGCTACTATTTCTTCTGCCATCACTGGAACCAACGGCCTAACGAAGTCGGGTAACGGTAAATTAGTTTTATCGGGTGATAACTCGGGTCTATCGGGAGTAGTCACACTTTCTGCAGGCACATTGCGTGCATCATCGGCCAACGCTCTTGGTGTAGATACACTTTCGA